>JASLDQ010000076.1 GCA_030151505.1 Chromobacteriaceae bacterium | reverse complement strand
GACCTGCCGGTGATCCTGTACAACGTGCCGGGCCGCACCGTGGCGGACATGTCCAACGACACCGCCCTGCGCCTCGCCGACATTCCCAACATCGTCGGCCTGAAAGACGCCACCGGCGATCTGGCTCGCGGCTGCGACCTGTTCCTGCGCGCCCCTAAGGACTTCGCCCTCTACACCGGCGATGACGCAACCGCCCTGGCCTTCATGTTGTGCGGCGGCCATGGCGTGATCTCCGTCACCGCCAACGTCGCGCCGAAGGCCATGAGCGAGCTGTGCCGCCACGCCCGCGCCGGCAACATCGCCGAGGCCCGCAAGCTGAACGACAGTCTGCAGGCGCTGCACCGCGACCTGTTCTGCGAAGCCAACCCGATTCCGGTCAAGTGGGCGCTGGAACGGATGGGATTGATCCCCTCCGGCATCCGCCTCCCGCTGACCCGTCTGACCGACGCCGCCCAAGCAGTCGTTGAGGCGGCCATGAAGCAGGCCCACCTGCTTTAACCCTATACGGAGCCCGGATGAACTCCCGCCATCTGATCGTTGCCACACTGGCCGCCGGCCTGGCGGCCTGCGCCAGCACCTCGCCGCTCGACAAGAAAGCCGAATTCAAGTCGGCCGACCAACCCAAGCGCGCGACCCTTGAAGTACCACCGGACCTGACTGCGCCGACGCTGAACAACAACTACGTCATTCCGGCCGGCGGCATCAGCGCCCGCGACCTGTCGCAGCAACAGCAGGCCAACGCCTCCGATACGGTCAAGCAAGCCTCCAGCCAGGTGTTGTCGGGCAGCAACGACACCCGCATCGAACGCGCCGGCAGCCAGCGCTGGCTGGTGGTCAGCAACCGCACCGCCGACCAGCTCTGGCCACAGTTGCGCGAGTTCTGGCAGGACAACGGCTTCGTCCTCAAACGCGACGAACCGCAGATCGGCATCATGGAAACCGACTGGGCGGAGAACCGGGCCAAGGTTCCGCTCGACGGCCTGCGCAACCTGCTCGGCAAGGTGGGGCTTGACGGCCTCTACTCCACACCGGAACGCGACAAGTTCCGCACCCGGATCGAGCGCAACGCCAACGGCATCGAGGTTTACATCAGCCATCGCGGCATGATCGAAACCTTTACCGAAGGCAAGAACGACACCAAGTGGCAGCCGCGCGACGCCGACCCGGAACTGGAAGCCGAAATGCTCGGCCGCCTGATGCTTGCCTTGGGCGCCGACGCCGAAAAAGCCAAGGAGCAGGTCAAGGCGGCGCAAGACAAGCCGGCCAGCCAGCGCGCCCGTCTGAGCAACGGTCAGATCACCATCGATGACGGCTTCGACCGCGCATGGCGCCGCACCGGCCTGGCGCTCGACCGCGTCGGCCTGGTTGTCACCGACCGCGACCGCTCGCAGGGAATCTACTTCGTGCGTCCGGCCAAGAGCGAGGCGGAAAAGGCCGACGATACCGGCGGCTTCTGGTCCAGTCTGGCGTTCTGGCGCGACAAGTCCGGCCCGACACTGAAAGACGGCGGTGCGGAATACCGCATCCAGGTTCGGGGGCAAGCCCAGGAAAGCCAGATCAGCGTGCTGAGCAAGGACGGCGCACAACTCGACGCCCGCCTGCGCGACACCATCCTGCAGAAACTGGAACCGCAGTTGCGCTGATCGATACACCGGTCCTGCCCAACAAAAACCCCGATGTATGCATCGGGGTTTTTTTTATTTGCCATGCTGGACATCAAGATCAGAGCCGTCACGCAGACCGGCGCCCGACCCGATGTCGACTGTTGCAAAACAGCCACGAAAAAGCCGACCTTGCGGTCGGCTTTTTCGCGCGAAGCTAAGAAGTGATTACTTCTTTTCTTCGGCCGGGGCAGCAGCCGGAGCAGCAGCAGCGTCAGCAGCCGGAGCGGCAGCGGCGTCAGCAGCCGGGGCGGCAGCAGCAGCGTCAGCAGCCGGAGCAGCAGCAGGAGCTTCAGCAGCCGGGGCAGCAGCAGGAGCTTCAGCAGCCGGAGCAGCCGGAGCTTCTTCCTTCTTACCGCAAGCGGTCAGAGCAACGGCCAGCAGGGCAGCGACGAGGAGCGATTGTTTCATTTCTAGGTACCTTTAATGAAGTAGCGTTGGACAAAACACTAAGGAGAATCAACCGCTAGCGGAACAACGCGTCGCGGGCAATTGATGGGGCGCATTGTAGCACGAATTGTTTTTAGGGAAAGACCGCCACCAGCCCCAAAAGGCACTATCAGCGGGCATTTTACAAACCGTAACCAAACACGAAGCCCCGTATCGTGCGCCGAAGCGCACCTCTGGCATGCATGCTAAGACAATATTTTTCCGCATTGCAACAAAGAAATTGCCCCAACGTGCCGGAATCGTCATCCAAAGTGCCAGTAGCCCCCGCAATATCCTTCGTACAACTGGTCCAGCATGGCATCTCCAATCGTGTCGCCATCCAGCTTGCGGGCATTGGCAAACGCGCGCCATGCAGGCAAATCGGCGGCTGGGATTTCGAGCAACTCGCCATTAACGTAACAATTGGTTGCGGTAAACAGGATCTGGCTTTTCAAATCCAGCACCAGCCCGCGCGCTCTTGCCATCTCGGCGAACTCATCCTCGTCCAACTCGTCGTCCGGGCTCTCGTAGAACACCTGGGCCTTGGGCTCGGTCAGGTAGCGCCCGAGAAAATCCGCCACCGTGTCGCGATTCCACTCGATCCGCTTCAGCATGTCGGTCACCTGATCGATCATGGCCTCGCCGATCAGCGCCGGCTCGGCCTGCGGCTGCAGGTCCGGGTCGGCATACATGCCGTCGAGGCATACCGTGTCCTGCAGATGGATCAGGAACTGGGTCGCCAGCTCCTGCACCGACGGCGCGCGGAACCCGATGGAATAGGTCATGCCCGGCTCCTGCGCCACGCCGTAATGGGCGTACTTGGGCGGCAGGTAGAGCAGATCGCCGTGCTCGACCACGAACTCCTCGTCCTCGCGGAAATGCTTGAGGATCTTGATCGGCGCGCCGTCAACCAGCTCGATGTCATCCTGACCGGAAATCTTCCAGCTCTTGCGCCCGCCGACCTGAAGCAGGAACACGTCGTAGGAATCGAAATGCGGCCCCACCGTCCCGCCGGGCGGCGCATAGGAAATCATCAAGTCGTCCAGCCGGGCAAAGGGCAGGAAGTCGAAGCTCCACAGGATGTCGGCGACATGCGGCAGATGCTGATTTACCCCCTGCACCAGAATGGTCCAGTCGGTTTCGGGAAGGCGGGTAAAGCGCGACGGCCGGAACGGGCCGTGCTCGACCCGCCACTTGCCGGCACGGTTTTCGATCAGGCGCGACTCGACCTCGTCGTTCAGGGACAACTCGGCCAGCACGTCAAAATCGACATGCGGACCGACGTCCGTCAGGGCGCCGCGAACCAGCAGCGGCTTTTTCTGCCAGTATTCGGACAGGAATTGTTCGGCGGTCAGGCCGCCCAGCAGTGCGATCGGTGTATTCATTGTCAATTGTGCCGACGCAAATATCGGCATCCATGCTTGGTTAACGTTCTAGAGTTACAATTGCGCCGCGCGGCCAGGTGAGACTGCCGTGGCGCCTCAAAACTCATTTCGGAAATACTCTCATGCAAATCGCCAAAAACACCGTTGTGTCGCTGCACTATGAAATGTTCGACGCACAAGATGCCCTGATCGACAAGACCGACGAGCCGATCACCTATCTGCACGGCGGCTACGACGGCATCTTCCCGCTGGTGGAAGAGGCTCTGCAAGGCAAGGCCGTTGGCGACGTCATCGACGTGGTCATGCAGCCGGACGACGCCTTCGGCGAACCGGACGAAGAACTGGTCCGCGTCGAGAGCATCGACGTGTTCCCGGAAGACGTCGAAATCGAAGTCGGCATGATGTTCGAAGCCGACGATCCGGAATCGGGCGACGTCATCGTGTTCCGCGTGACCAACATCGCCGACGGCAAGGTCGTGGTCGATGGCAACCACCCGCTGGCCGGCCAGAAGCTGCGCTTCAAGGGCACCGTGTCGGCCGTGCGTGCCGCCACCGCCGAAGAACTGTCGCATGGCCATGTGCACGGCGAAGGTGGTCACCACCACTAAGCCGGCTCAACGGCCCGGCCACTCAAAAACCGCCGATCTTTCGGCGGTTTTTTGCGCCTTGCCCTTGCCTACAGTCCCTCCGCCGGCCGGTTCAACACTGTCTCGCTCAGCCGGCAGCATCCATCCCGGTGCCTGCACCGCAGACCGTCTCCCAGCGTCCAATCGTCACCCGATCCAGCCCGGCCAGATCCGGCAAGGTCGCCACGGCCTGCAGCCCCGAAGCGGCGAACAAGCCGCGACACGCCGGCCCCTGGTCATAGCCGTGTTCGCACGCCAGCCAGCCGCCATGGTTCAGGTAGCGCCCGGCGCCAGCGGTGATGATGCGCAGGCAACTCAGCCCGTCGGCGAAATCGGTCAGCGCGCCAGCCGGTTCGAAGCGCAGATCGCCCCGTTCCAGATGCACGTCGCCGGCGGCGATATAGGGCGGATTGGATACGATCAGGTCGAAGCGTGCATCGTCCTCCAGCGCGGCATACCAGTCGCTGCGGCGGAAGGCGCAATTGCCGGCCCCCAGCCTGGCGGCATTGTCGCTCGCCACCGCCAGCGCCTCGGCCGACACGTCGAAGGCCAGCACCCGCGCATCCGGCCGCAGCTTCGCCACCGTCACCGCAATGGCGCCACTGCCGGTGCCGAGATCCAGCATCGTCCCGCCCGGCGGCAGGTGTTCCAGCGCGAACTCCACCAGCAGCTCGGTTTCGGGGCGCGGGATCAGCGTCGCCGGGGTCACGCGGAAATCCAGGCCGTAGAACTCGCGCACGCCCAGCAGGAAGGCCACCGGCTCGCCGGCCAGCCGCCGCGCCGCCAGCGCGGCAAAGGCTTCCGCCTCGGCCGCCGACAGCTCGCGCTCCGGCCGCGCCACCATCTGCGCGTGGCTCAGGCCGGTGACGTGGCCGAGCAGCAAACGCGCGTCGAGGCGTTCCAGCCCAGAGGTTTTGAGAGCATCGGCAACCGTGTTCATAGCAGGATCAGCGTCGCCAGACCGAGGAAGATGAAGAAGCCGCCGGAGTCGGTGCAGGCGGTAATCATCACCGACGACCCCATGGCCGGATCACGCCCCATCTTGGACAACACGGCCGGGATCAGCACACCCATGGTGGCGGCCAGCACCAGATTCAGCGTCATCGCCGCCGTCATCACCAGCCCCAGCGTCATGCTGTCGTACAACAGCCAGGCAATCAGGCCGATCAGGCCGCCCCAGATGAGGCCGTTGACCACCGACACGCCGATTTCCTTGCGCAACAGATGCATCGCCGCCGCCGGCTGCAATTGCCCCAGCGCCAGTGCGCGCACGATCATGGTGATGGTCTGGTTGCCGGAGTTGCCGCCGATGCCGGCGACGATGGGCATCAGAGCGGCCAGCGCCACCAGATGCGAAATCGTGTCCTCGAACACGCCGATGACCCGGCTGGCGACGAAGGCGGTGACCAGATTGACCGCCAGCCACGACCAGCGGTTCTTCACCGAGCTCCATACGCCGGCGAAGAGGTCTTCCTCTTCCTTCAGGCCGGCCATGTTCAGCATGTCGGTTTCGGATTCTTCGCGGATGTAGTCGACCATCTCGTCCACGGTCAGGCGGCCGACCAGATGGTGTTCGTGGTTGATGATCGGGGCGGACACGAGGTCGTAGCGCTCGAAGGCCTGGGCCGCGGCGTCGATGTCATCGTCAGGCAGGAAGGTGACCACGTCGCGCGCCATCACGTCGGCGACCAGACTGTCCGGGTCGGAGACCAGCAGCTTGTTGAGCGGCAGCACGCCGGTCAGCATTTCGTCCTCGTCGACCACGAAAATCTTGTCGGTATGATCGGGCAGCTCGTCGAAGCGGCGCAGGTAGCGCAGCACCACTTCCAGTGTCACGTCGGCGCGAATCTTGACCAGATCGAAGTCCATCACCGCGCCGACCTGGTCTTCACGGTAGGACAGCACCGATTCGAGCTGCTCGCGCTCCTTGCTGTCCAGCCCGCCCATCACCTCGTACACCACTTGGCTCGGCAGATCGGGGGCCAGCTCGGCCAGTTCGTCGGTATCGAGCTGTTCGGCCGCGGCCACCAGCTCCTCGCGGTCCATCGAATCGATCAGCGATTCGCGCACCGCGTCGGACACTTCGAGCAGGATTTCGCCGTCGCGCTCGGACTTGACCAGATCCCACACGCGCAGGCGGTCTTCGAGCGGCAGCGATTCGAGGATATAGGCGACGTCAGCCGGATGCAGCTGATCGAGCTTCTTCTGCAGCTCGGCGCCGTGCTGCTTGTGCACCAATCCCTCGACCAGCTTGTGGCGAGGCATGTCCTGCTTGTGCACCAGTCCCTCGACCAGGCGCATGCGCGCCAGCAGGGACTGCACCTGCTTCAGGCTAGCCTGCAGGCTTTCTTGTGGTTTTTTGGTATCGACTGTCATGCGCATCTCTCCCGTACCCGCACGGAAAGAAGACGCGTGGCGGGAACATCAGGATCGGAAGATCGAAAAAGCGATTAGCGGGTAACTGGGTAAGTCCATGGTCTGGGACGGGGAACGGCCCGGTAGTTGTACCTAGGGCGCGGATTGTACCACCTTGCGCCGGATAAGGCGCCGTCTGCGGCAATGCAGCAAAACGGCCGGGTCCGATATCGCGCCCTCCATTCCGTCAGCCGGATTGACGTACACTGACGCGCACTCACCGCACCTGGAGGACGCAGCATGATCGATCTCTACTACTGGACCACCCCCAACGGCCACAAGATCACCGTGTTTCTGGAAGAAGCCGGGCTCGACTACACCATCAAGTCGGTCAACATCGGCCGCGGCGAGCAATTCGCGCCCGACTTCCTCGCCATCGCCCCCAACAACCGCATTCCCGCCATCGTCGACCACGCCCCGGCCGACGGCGGCGCACCGCTGTCGCTGTTCGAATCCGGCGCCATCCTGCAGTACCTCGCCGAAAAAACCGGCCTTTTCCTGCCGGCCGACCTGCGCGGCCGCGCCGAGACGATGCAGTGGCTGTTCTGGCAGATGGGTGGACTCGGGCCGATGCTGGGGCAGAACCACCACTTCAGCGTCTATGCGCCCGAGCCGATTCCCTACGCGATCGAGCGCTACCGCAAGGAAACCGAACGGCTTTACGGCGTGCTCGACCGCCGCCTAGCCGACCGCGAATTCATCGCCGGCGACTACTCGATCGCCGACATGGCGAGCTATCCGTGGATCGCCGGCTACAAGAACCAGAGCCAGAACATCGACGACTTTCCGCACCTCAAGCGCTGGTTCGAAGCCATCAAGGCCCGCCCGGCCACCGAACGCGCCTACGCCAAGGCCAAGGAGGTCAATCCGAACTTCGGCCAGCCGGTGAATCGCACCGAAGCCGAGCGCAAGGTGCTGTTCGGCCAGACCGCCGCGGTGGTGAAGTAGGGTTGGTCTACCGTCGTCGCTCCACCGCTTGACGTCATCATCCGCGAAGGCGGATGATCCAGTAACCCGCGACGTTGAGGCTATTCCATCAGCCTCGCGGCGTACTGGATGCCCGCCTGCGCGGGCATGACGAACAATAAGGTTTGATCAACACCCATGTCTTTAAAACTCTTCGAGCTCGTCGGCACCGACACATCCCGCCCGTTCAGCCCGTTTTGCTGGCGCACCCGCATGGCGCTGGCGCATA
>JASLDQ010000019.1 GCA_030151505.1 Chromobacteriaceae bacterium | reverse complement strand
CCGGCGGTCGCGCCGGCGCGCCAGAAGCGCCAGGCGGCGGTCAGCAACAGGGCGACGATCAGCCACTCCACCGCCAGCTTGAACGGCGTGAGTCCCTCGCCGTCGATGAAGGTGCGCGGCCAGATTTCCGGCGTGGCCAGTTGCAGATAATAGAGCAGCGCAACCAGCGTCACTCCGCCCAGCAGCCAGCCTTGCCTGAGCCTGGGCCGCTTGAGCGGCCGCCAGGGCAGGACGGCGGCGGCCAGCAGGGTGAGGGCGGAAATCAGACGCGCCCACAGCCAGAAATAGATCGCTTTTTCCGGATTGGCCGGGGTGACGAAGTCGGGCATGCCACGGTAGGACAGGGTATGGCCGAAGTCGAGCAGGCCGACCATGAGAAAGCCGACCGCGAGGATCTGGGCGTTGCCGGAACGGCCGGGCTGATAGGCGTGCCAGCTGATGGCGAACACCAGCATCGCCACCACGACCGCAAAGCTTTCGGCGATGGTGTGCAGGGGCAGGGGAAACCAGTGGGCGCCGGCGTGGGACGGGTCATGCGGGATGAGCCAAGCGACCAGCAAGCCGGCGGCCAGTACCAGCAGCATGAGGGCGTAGGCGGAATTCTGGCGGGAGCCCGGTCGGGGTGAGAATGCCTCTGATGTCATCCGTCTATTTTTCGTCGGTCAATTAATTATTTTGCATTACGATATTGTCCAACAAAATGATGGCCGAGTGAGAAAATTGCGCAAGCGACTGGCGGAAAAATCACTGACGGGATGGCTGGGGGTGGGAAGAAAGACTGCCGGCGGCGGCAAACCGGAGGCAGAGGGATCTGAAACGCAAGAAGCCCGGACCATGGTCCGGGCTTCTTGCTCATTGCGGCTGCCCGTCATGCGGCGGGAAGCGGTTACACCTTGAACGGCGGCAGCTTCTTCTCGACCGCGATGTTCTGCAGGCGCACGTAGTCCGGCAGGCCGTTCTTGAACGGCGGGTAGTTTTCGCCCTGGATCAGCGGGCTGAGGTAGGTGCGGCAGGCTTCGGTGATGTGGAAGCCGTCTTCGGTGATGAAGTCGCGCGGCATGAACTTCTCCACATTGGCGACGTCCGACAGCGGCGCGTCGATGATGTCCCAAGTGTAGGGCGCGTCGGACAGGCGGCGCACCGCCGGCATCACCGAGTTCTTGCCGGCCAGCGCGGCCTCGACGGCGGCGCGGCCCAAGGCATAGGCCTGCTCGACGTCGGTGGCCGAGGCGATGTGGCGGGCGGCGCGCTGCAGGTAGTCGGCCACGGCCCAGTGGTATTTCAGACCGAGCTTTTCCTTGACCAGGCTGGCGATCACCGGGGCGACGCCGCCGAGCTGGGCATGGCCGAAGGCATCCTTCAGGCCGGATTCGGCCACGAAGCTACCGTCGGCGTTGCGGATGCCCTCGGACACGCCGATCACGCAGTAGCCGTAGGCGTCGACGGTTTCCTGCACGCGGGCGAGGAAGCGGGCTTCGTCGAATTCGATCTCGGGGAACAGCAGGATGTGCGGGCCTTCGCCGGCCGATTCAGCGGCGAGGCCGCAGGCGGCGGTGATCCAGCCGGCGTGGCGGCCCATCACTTCGAGGATGAACACCTTGGTCGAGGTCTTGGCCATCGAGGCGACGTCATAGCCGGCCTCGCGGATCGAGGTGGCGACGTACTTGGCGACCGAGCCGAAGCCCGGGCAGCAGTCGGTGATCGGCAGATCGTTGTCGACGGTCTTGGGCACGTGGATCGCCTGGATCGGGTAGCCCATGGTTTCGGACAATTGCGCGATCTTGAAGCAGGTATCGGCCGAGTCGCCGCCGCCGTTGTAGAAGAAGTAGCCGATGTTGTGGGCCTTGAACACTTCGATCAGGCGCTCGTACTCGGCGCGGTGGGTTTCGACGCTTTTGAGCTTGTAGCGGCAGGAGCCGAAGGCGCCGGACGGGGTGTGCTTGAGCGCGGCGATGTCGGCGGCGGATTCGAGGCTGGTGTCGATCAGGTCTTCGGTCAACGCGCCGATGATGCCGTTGCGGCCGGCGTAGACGGTGCCGATCTTGTCGGCGTGCTGGCGGGCGGTTTCGATCACGCCGGCGGCGGAGGCGTTGATGACGGCGGTCACGCCACCGGATTGGGCGTAGAAGGCATTTTTGACGGTCATGGCAGTCTCGGTGGGAGGTTCGGGTTCGCGATAGGCGGGCATTCTACCAAATCGCGGCCGGGACACGCCGGCGGCAAGGCGAAAGAGCGGCGCGGCGCCGGTCGCGGGCGAGGCAATGATGGTGACCGTCTTGCCTTCCGGGTGCGTATTGCGCCGGTGGCTGTCCGGACCAGAAAGGCGCCTGCCGTGGCGAAGGGCTGCCGCGGGTAAAGGATGTCGGTGGCGAGAGCGGCAGGCCGGCGGCGGCCGGGAGAATACAGGCGATTCGGCCGGGGAAACGGGCCGCACCGAAGCGCTTGCGGGATTGGCAAGATGGCTTGTCGGAGGGGCCCGAGTTGCCGGTAAAGCGGCCTGTCGCACCATGCCGTCCGAATAGGATGGAGCCTTCTATCCCGGGCCGGTTTGTTAAGTCAATCTTAACCATTATACTCCGCCCCCTCGCCGCAAACCGGCCCCTTGGGGCCGTGCATTGGCCGCCTACTAAAACAAGGTGCCTGTGACTCCGGTCACGGGTGCGGAAGGACTTTCCATGCAGTCGAAACGACTCACCCAGTACATCCTGTTCGCCCTGCTGCTCGGTATCGCGTGCGGCTATGTGGTCCATGAGCAAAGCGGCGATGCCGGCTTCATCAGCAGCTTCGCCGACTATCTTTCCCTGCTCACCGACATCTTCCTGCGACTGATCAAGATGATCATCGCGCCGCTGGTGTTCAGCACCCTGGTGGTCGGCATTGCCCGCATGGGCGACGGCGCCACCATCGGCCGCGTCGGCGCCAAGACCTTCGGCTGGTTCGTCTCCATGTCGCTGATCTCGCTCGTGCTTGGTCTGGTGATGGTCAACCTGCTCAAGCCCGGCGTCGGCCTCAACCTGCCGCTGCCGGACCTCGCCGCCAACAGCGGCATCAGCAAGGGGTCGATGTCGCTGAAGGACTTCCTGCACCACGCCTTCCCGAGCAGCATCGTCGATGCGATGGGCAAGAACGAGATCCTGCAGATCGTGGTGTTCTCGCTGTTCTTCGGCGTGGCTGCCGCCGCGCTGGGGCGCAAGGCCGAGCTGCTGATCGACACCATGGACATGGTGGCCCACGTGATGCTCAAGGTAACGACCTACGTCATGCGCTTCGCGCCGGTCGCGGTGTTCGCTGCCGTGGCGGCGGTGGTGGCGAAGAACGGTCTTGGCGTGCTGGCCACCTACGGCACGTTCATGCTCAGCTTCTACGGCTCGATCCTGATGTTGTGGCTGGTGATCCTGCTGCTCGGTTCGATCTTCCTCAAGGGCAGCGTGTTCCGTCTGGCGCGCGCCATCCGCGAGCCGGTGCTGCTGGCCTTTACCACCGCGAGCTCGGAAGCCGCCTATCCGAAAACGCTGGAGCAGCTCGAGCGTTTCGGCTGCAACAACAAGATCGCGTCCTTCGTGCTGCCGATCGGCTACTCGTTCAACCTCGACGGCTCGATGATGTACTGTACCTTCGCCACCATCTTCATCGCCCAGGCCTACGGCATCCAGCTGAGCCTGAGCCAGGAAATCATGATGCTCCTGATCCTGATGGTGACTTCCAAGGGCATGGCTGGCGTGCCGCGCGCCTCGCTGGTGGTGATCGCCGCCACCCTGAGCCAGTTCAACATCCCGGAAGCCGGCCTGCTGCTGATCCTCGGCGTCGACCACTTCCTCGACATGGCCCGCTCGGCCACCAACGTGCTCGGCAACGCCGTGGCCACCGCGGTGATTTCCAAGTGGGAAGGCGAGCTGGACCACGACAAGGCGCACGGCCACGCCAGATCCGCCCACGGGCAGCACTGAAACCGGCCCTCCCTCAGGGGCGACAGCCCCCGGCCGGGGGCTGTCGCACGGGGGAAAGCGAAGCGGGCCGCGCAAGGCGGCCCGCCGGAAAGACAAGGCGGGCTGATGCCCGCCTTGGTGCGTGGGTCACACGTACTGCAATACCGCCACGTACTGGCAGGCGCTTCCGCCCAGTACGAAGAGATGCCAGATTCCATGGCCGTGGCGGATCTTCTCGTCCTTGATGAAAAAATAGATGCCCAGGCTGTAGGTAAGTCCGCCGGCGGCCAGCCACCACAATCCGGCGGCCGGCAGGGCGGCGGCCAGCGGCTTCATCGCGACGAGGATCAGCCAGCCCATGACCACGTAGATGATCAGCGACAGCGGCCGGTTCTTGCTCTTCCGGCCGATGGTCATCTCCTGCACGATGCCGAACAGCGCCAGCCCCCAGTTGATGCCGAACAGGGTCCAGCCCCATGCGCCGCGCAGGGTGACGAGGGTGAAGGGCGTATAGGTGCCGGCGATCAGGAGGTAGATCGCGGCGTGGTCGAATTTCTGCATCACCGCCTTGACCCGGGCATGGCGGATGCTGTGGTAGAGGGTGGAGGTGCCGTAAAGCAGCACCAGCATGGCGCCGTAGATGCTGAAGCTGACGATTTTCCACGGGTCGCCGGCCTGGGTGGCGACGGCGATCAGTGCGATGAGGCCGGTGATGCTGAGCATGGTGCCGGCCAGGTGGGAAATGCTGTTGAAGCGTTCGCCGTGATACATGTCCTGTTGTCCTTCCCTGTCTGGCACCGGTGGGCGGCGCCAATACCCGAGCAATATACTCAGGATAGGTGGCGGGAAGCTTAAAAAAGAAATCGGGGCAGACTAATCTGCCCCGATGCTGTACGGCGATGTCGTGTTTCTGCCGCCGGCAGGAAAGCGCGGTGTTTCCGGTCAGGCTTCCAGCGCGCGGAAGATCGCGTCGCGGATGGCGTCGACCGAACCCACGCCCGGTACCTTGACGTACTTCGGCGCGGTGGCGTCGCCGGAGGCGGCCATTTTGGAATAGAAGCCGACCAGCACTTCGGTCTGGTCGTGGTAAACGGCCAGACGCTTGAGCACGGTGGCTTCGTTGTCGTCGTCGCGCTGGATCAGGGCTTCGCCGGTTTCGTCGTCGCGGCCTTCAACCTTGGGCGGGTTGAACTTGACGTGGTAGGTGCGGCCCGAGGCGACGTGCACGCGTCGGCCCGACATGCGTTCCACGATGGCGCTGTCCGGCACGTCGATCTCGACCACGTAGTCGATGGTCACGCCGGCGGCCTGCATGGCTTCGGCCTGCGGAATGGTGCGCGGGAAGCCGTCGAACAGGAAACCGTTGGCGCAGTCGGCTTCCTGGATGCGTTCCTTGACCAGACCGATGATGATGTCGTCGCGCACGAGGCCGCCGGCGTCCATGATCTTCTTGGCTTCGAGGCCCAGCGGGGTGCCGGCCTTGACCGCGGCGCGCAGCATGTCGCCGGTGGAGATTTGCGGGATGCCGTATTTTTCGCAGATGGCCTTGGCCTGGGTGCCCTTGCCGGCGCCCGGTGCGCCCAACAGAATCAATTTCATGTAATCGCTCCAGTCTGTAGAGAGGTACTTATCGTTGTGGTACTGCGGTAAACAGGCGGCGGACGCGCTCGAGGTCTTCGGGCGTGTCCACGCCGGCTGGCGGCGCGGCGTCCAGCGTGGCAACGGCGATCTTGTGGCCGTGCCACATCACGCGCAGCTGCTCGAGCGCTTCGATGGTCTCGAGCGGCGACGGCGCAAGCTGCTGGTACAGCTTGAGGAATCCGGCGCGGTAGGCGTAGATGCCGATATGGCGCAGGGCGGGGTGGCCCGGCGGCAGCACGCCCGCATCGTGTGCGAACGCGTCTCGGGCCCACGGCAGCGGAGCCCGGCTGAAATACAGCGCGTGGCCGGCGGCATCCAGCACCACCTTGACCACATTGGGATTGAAGAAATCGGCGGCGTCGTGGATGGCGTGCGCCATGGTCGCCATCGGTGCGGTGCTGCTGTCCAGCAGCGCGGCCAGCCGGTCGATCACGGCCGGGTCGATCAGCGGTTCGTCGCCCTGCACGTTGACGACAACTGCGTCGTCGGCCAGCCCGAGGAGGCCGGCCACTTCGGCCAGCCGGTCGGTGCCGGACGGATGGTCGGCGCGGGTCAGCAGCGCTTCGACGCCGTGCGCGGCGCAGGCGGCGGCGATGCTGGCGTGGTCGGTCGCCACCACCACGCGGGCGGCATTGCTCTGCGCGGCGCGTTCGGCCACCCGCACCACCATCGGCTTGCCGGCGATGTCGGCCAGCGGTTTGTCCGGCAGGCGGGTGGATTTCAGCCGCGCCGGAATCACCACGGTATAGCTCACGCTCAGACTTCCTCGTCCGGCGCCAGCTCGCGGGCGTCGCTTTCGAGCATCATCGGGATGGCGTCCTTGATCGGAAAGGCCAGCCGGTCGCCCTTGCAGATCAGTTCCTGCGCGTCCTTCTTGAATACCAGCGGGCCCTTGCAGATCGGGCAGACGAGAATCTCAAGGAGCTTCGTGTCCATGTATCGAGTCTTTCAGCGTGTGTAGCAGCCAGCCGGCCAGATCGGGTTCGACCTGCGCCGTAACCGGCAAAGCCCACAGTTTATCACTGTTGCATTGCGTCAGTTTCACCGCGTCCTTCTCGGTGACCAGCACCGCGTCGGCGGCGGGAATGTCGGCCGCCACGAAGGCGTGGTGATCGGGAAAGGGATATTGGCGGCAGGCGAGGCCGAGGCCGGCCACAGTGGCGAAAAACCGTTCCGGGTGGCCGATGCCGGCCAGCGCGGCCAGGTCCTGCCCGGCGAAGTCGGCCGCCGCGCGGGTGTCGGCCGGCTGGCCGACACGCCAGAAGCGTCCGGGTTGCAGCGTCATGGTGAAGGCCGGCGTGCCGGCCGGTACCAGATCGGGCCGCGTCCCGCCGTTGACCACCACGGCGTCCACCGATTTCAGCCGCGACACTGCTTCGCGCAGCGGCCCGGCCGGCAGCAGCCGGCCGTTGCCGACGCCGCGTTCGGCGTCGAGCACCACGATTTCGACGTCGCGCTGCAGGCGGTAGTGCTGCAGCCCGTCGTCGGTCAGGATCAGGTCGGTGTCGGGATGGCGTTGCAGCAGCAGGCGGGCGGCGGCCACGCGGTCGCGGCCGACCGCCACCGGACAGCCGGCAGCGGCCAGCAGCAGCGGCTCGTCGCCGACCTCGGCCGCGGTCGAGGCCGGCGTCACCAGCCGGGGGGAGGCCGCGCGTCCGCCATAGCCGCGGC
>JASLDQ010000009.1 GCA_030151505.1 Chromobacteriaceae bacterium | reverse complement strand
ACTCGAAGGCAAGGGGCGTGCGCAGGAGGTAGCATCGATGCCGGGCGTGGTGCGTCAGAGTCTCGATCTGCTGCTGAAAACGGCGGAAGAGGCGGTGAAACTGGGCGTACCGGCACTGGCTCTGTTCCCGGTGATCGAGGCGGGCAAGTCGCTCGATGGCGCCGAGGCGCACAACCCGGACGGGCTGGTGCCGACGGTGGTGCGTGCGCTCAAGCGCGAGTTCCCGCAGCTGGGCGTGATCACCGACGGCGCGCTCGATCCCTACACCACCCACGGCCAGGACGGCGTGATCGATGCATCGGGTTACGTGCTCAACGACATCACGGTCGAGGTGCTGGTCAAGCAGGCGCTTTGCCATGCCGAGGCCGGGGTGGACGTGATCGCACCGTCCGACATGATGGACGGCCGCATCGGCGCAATCCGCCAGGCGCTGGAAGGGGCCGGCCACATCCATACCCGCATTCTCAGCTATGCCGCCAAATACGCCTCGGCCTATTACGGTCCCTTCCGCGACGCGGTGGGTTCGGCCACCAATCTGGGAAAGGCCGACAAGAAGACCTACCAGATGGACCCGGGCAACAGCAACGAGGCGCTGCAGGAAGTTGCCGCCGATCTGGCCGAGGGCGCCGACATGGTGATGGTGAAGCCGGGCATGCCGTACCTCGACGTGATCCGCCGGGTGAAGGACCAGTTCGGCGTGCCGACCTATGCCTATCAGGTGTCGGGCGAATACGCGATGTTGAAGGCGGCCGCG
Organism: Chromobacteriaceae bacterium; assembly: GCA_030151505.1. Taxonomy (GTDB): domain Bacteria; phylum Pseudomonadota; class Gammaproteobacteria; order Burkholderiales; family Aquaspirillaceae; genus JASLDQ01. Next base: position 1,998 of record JASLDQ010000009.1, on the reverse strand, counting down.
CTGAACGGCTGGCTGGACGAGGAAAAATGCATGCTGGAAGGCTTGCTGGCATTCAAACGCGCCGGTGCCGACGGCATCCTGACTTACTTCGCGCTGGACGCGGCACGGTTGCTCCGTCGCGCTTGAGCCATACCGGCGGCCGGCGCTGCTTGCCGCCGCCCGTATCGACAAGGCCCCGACCGGCGACGGTCGGGGCCTTGTCGTACCTGGAGTCTCAGTCGTTCATCCAGCGTTCGCTGGCCCGCCGCACCACATTCGACAGCGATTCGGTGCGGGCGTAGTCCTCGCGCAGCCAGTCCGCGTCGGTATGACCGTGGCGGGCGATGTCGCTGAGCCGCGCGATCGACTCCGCACATCCCAGTTCCGCCGCGCGCGGGGCCAGCCTTTGCAGCGTCGCCAGCAGGTCGTCGCGTAAGCGCCGTTCACTGCCGTCAGCGCAGACCAGCAGGCCGTCGAGGCCGAAGCGGCAGGCCTGGAAACGATTGTAGGAATAGGCGAGGTAGACCTCGGCGCTGGGCGGGGTGTCCGCCTCGAAGGCTTCGGCCGCCAAGAGCCGGGCGTACATCGCCAGATCGACCGCGCGCTGCAGCGTCAGCGGCGTGTCGCACACGCGGATTTCCACCGTGCCGTACTCCGGCTTGGGCCGCACATCCCAGTAGAAGTCCTTCATCGACTTGACGATGCCGTAGTGCGCCATCCGCTCGAAGTAGTCGTTGAATTCTTCCCAGCGCAGCACGAAGGGCATGGTGCCCGACAGCGGGAAGGCGGTGACCGCGTTGAGGCGGGCCGAGCTGAAAGCGGTATCCACGCCCTGGTAGAACGGGGAGGACGCCGACAGGGCGATGAAATGCGGAATCGCGCCGGCCAGCCGGTGAGTCAGGTGGCAGGCGGCGTCGCCGTCGGCACAGCCGATGTGGATGTGCTGGCCGAACACGGTGAACTGCTTGGCCAGATAGCCGTACAGCTCGCTGACCAGGCGGTAGCGCTCCTTGGGATAGATGCGCTGCTCGCTCCAGCGCTGGAACGGGTGGGTGCCGCCTCCGGCCAGAGCGAGGTTGAGCTTGTCGGCGCACTGCAGCAGCTGGCCACGCAAGGTTTGCAGTTCGTCGAGCATCGGTCCGGGCAGGGTGTGGATGCCGGTGGCGATCTCGATCATGCCTTCGGTGATTTCGGGCTTGATGTCTCCGACCGGTCCCTGTTTTTCGATCAGGCGCATGAGGTCGGTCGCGCCGCGGCTGAGGTTGTAGTCGCGGCGGTTGACGATCTGCAGTTCGAGTTCCACGCCCAGCGTCAGCGGGGTGGAGGGGATGAAGTCGAGGCGCATGGTCCTTCCTTCTCTTGAGGGCTGCTGGGCTAGCCGGCGCCTCCATGGGCAGAGAGTTTAGCCTCGAGAAAATCGTTATAACCCTTCTGTACCAGATCATATGTCTTGGCAATTCCTGCCGCAACGGCACTGCCCTCTCCCAGCACATTCAAGCCGGTAAGAATATCCTTGGCTTCAGCATAACCTTTCTCGAACCCGCCCCGGATCAATGCCACAAAATCGCGTGCCACCGTTTCCGCATCCTTATCCGGATACCGCGCGGCATAGGCTTCAAAAAATCCCGTGGACATCGATAAAATGCGTTCCGCCGTGGCTTCAGGGCTATTGTCCTGCCCCATCGCGCCTTCGATTGCATTCGCGCCCAATTCGGGCTCCAGCACGGCATTGAGCTGCTCTACGGCCGAACGATACAGCAAGGCCAAGCCATCCTTGCCCGATTTGATCGAAACTTGCAACGAGGCTTGCAGGATTTGTCCGTTCAGCACTGCTTTCTGGAACTCGGGCCTGGCCTCGGCAGCTTTCTTAGCCTTGTTTAATGCTTCGTTGGCAGGCGCAGAGGCGGCGGGAGCCGTCGTGCCAGTGATAACGCCATTGCTGGATGCAACCATGATGCTCTCCTATACTGGTTATGACATTGTATTCATCCGTATCGGCAGAAAGCGGAGAAAATGAAG
>JASLDQ010000330.1 GCA_030151505.1 Chromobacteriaceae bacterium | reverse complement strand
CCGGCCGCCACGCGCCGGAGGCGCTACTCGAGGCGGCCGACCTCGTCACCGAAATGAAGCTGGTCAAACACCCCTACCGCGAGCAGGGCATCAAGGCGCAACAGGGCGTCGAGTTCTGAGCATGGGCACCGACTCCGTGCGCCGCTGCCCGGCGCTGTTCCTCACCGCGCCGGCCTCGCACCAGGGCAAGACCACGCTCACCGCCGGCCTCGCGCGCTACCACCGCGACCAGGGCCGCAAGGTCCGTGTGTTCAAGACCGGGCCGGACTTCCTCGACCCCTACATCCTCGAACGCGCCTCGGGCAACCCGGTCTATTCGCTCGACCTGTGGATGACCGGTGAGAATGACTGCCGCCAGCGGCTGTACGACGCGGCGGGCGACGCCGACCTGATCCTGATCGAGGGCAGCATGGGCCTGTTCGACGGCACGCCGTCGAGCGCCGACCTCGCCGACACCTTCGGCGTGCCGGTGCTCCCGATCATCGACACCACCGGCATGGCGCAGACCTTCGCCGCCGTCGCGCACGGGCTGGCGAGCTTCCGCCCCGGCCTGCCGTTCCACGGCGTGCTGGCCAACCGCGTCGCCAGTGCCCGCCACGCCGAGATGCTGCTGGAAAGCCTGCCGCCCGGCTTGCGCTGCCTCGGCACAGTGATGCGTAGCGACGCGATGACGCTGCCGGAGCGCCACTTGGGCCTTGTGCAGGCGCAGGAGATCGACGATCTGGAAGCCCGGCTGCAGAGCGCCGCTGCGCAGATCGCCGCCACCGACCTCGCCGCCCTGCCACCGCCGGTCGCCTTTCGACCAACGTTGGCCGAGGCCATGCCACGATTGCTCTCGGGAATAAAGATCGCCGTCGCCCGCGACAAGGCGTTCTCCTTCATCTACCCGGCCAATCTGGAACTGTTGACCGAACTCGGCGCCGAGCTGGCGTTCTTCTCGCCGCTCGCCGACGACGCGCTGCCGCCGGCCGACGCCGTCTACCTGCCGGGCGGCTACCCGGAACTGCACCTCGCCACGCTCTCGGCCAAGCAGCGCACCGCCGCCTGCCTGCGGGAACACGTCGCCGCCGGCAAGCCGCTCTACGCCGAGTGCGGCGGCATGCTCTACCTGCTCGACGCGCTCACCAACAAGGCCGGCGACAGCCGCGCCCTGCTTGGCCTTTTGCCCGGCCGCGCCACGCTCGGCCGGCGCTGGGCCGGCCTCGGGCTGCAGTCGGTCGACCTCGGCGCCGGCGAGCTACGCGGCCACACCTTCCACTACACGAGCCTGTCGACGCCGCCGACCCCGCTGACCCACGCCCGGCGCGCCAGCGGCAGCGGAGCCGGCGAAGCAATTTATCGCCACGGCAGCATCGTCGCGAGCTACCTGCACGCCTACTTCCCGTCCAATCCCACGGCCACCGCCAGATTGTTCCAGCCATGAACCGCTATCCCGACACCGACATCGCCGCCGTCTATCGCGTGATCCGCGAGCGGCGCGACATGCGCCATTTTCTGCCCGGCCCGATCGCGCCCGACCTGCTGGAGCGGTTGCTGCAGGCGGCGCACCTAGCCCCCAGCGTCGGCTTCATGCAGCCGTGGCGCTTTATCCGGATCAGCGATTGCGACTTGCGCCGCCGCATCCACGCACTGGTCGAGGATGAACGCAGGCGCACCGCGACCGCGCTCGGCGAGCGCGAGGATGAGTTCATGCGGCTGAAAGTCGAGGGGATTCTGGAGTGCGGCGAAGTGCTGGTGGCGGCATTGATGGACGGCCGCGAGCATCACGTGTTCGGCCGGCGCACGCTGCCGGAGATGGATCTCGCCTCGGTGGCCTGTGCAATCCAGAATCTGTGGCTGGCAGCGCGGGCGGAAGGTATCGGCATGGGGTGGGTGTCGCTGTTCGAGCCGCAGGCGCTGGGCTCCCTGCTCCGGCTGCCGCCTGGCGCCAGGCCGGTCGCCGTGCTGTGTCTTGGCCATGTCGAGGCTTTCTACGCCAAACCGATGCTGGAGCAAGAAAACTGGGCGCACCGCCAGCCCCTGGCCGCGATGATTTCCGAAAACCACTGGCCACACGATGAACCGGCCAGCCGGCCGTAATGCCCGCCTGGCGAAGTGCAACCCCATATCAATTACCGCTTGCTAACCCGAAAGGAACACCTCATGCGTAAATGCGCCATTCTCTCTTCCACTCTGCTGCTGGCCCTGAGCGCCACGGTCCATGCCCATACCGGCCATGGCGCGAGTGGCCTGGAAAGCGGCTTCATCCATCCGTTTTCCGGACTGGATCATCTGTTGACCATGCTGGCCGTGGGACTGTGGTCGTGGCAGATCGGCGGTTCGGCCCGCTGGCAGGGACCGCTCACCTTCATGGTCATGCTGGCCGTTGGCGGCGCATTGGGTGTGGCCGGCATGAGCTGGGCCGGTCTGGAAAGCAGCATCGCGGCCTCCGTCGTCGCAGCAGGCCTGCTGGTCGCTTTCGTCATGCAGCCGAACCGGATTGTCGCCTTGGGCGTGATCGGCGGATTTGCCGTCCTGCACGGCATGGCTCACGGCCTGGAAATGCCGGGCGATGCATCCGGCCTGTCTTACGCCGCCGGCTTTGTGACCGCCTCCGGCTTGCTGCACGCAACAGGCTTGCTGCTTGGCGCAGGCCAGGCACGCGCCAAGGCGGAACGCATGCTGACCCGCGGGATCGGTCTTGCCGTATCCGCCGCCGGTCTGGCCTTGCTGGGCGGCTGGGCCTGAGCGCCGGCTGATGCCAAAGGTGAAAGTGAAGTCCGCCTGCCCCGTCTGTTCCGGCACGATGCAGGCGGCAGCACTCGCGTCTTATTGATCAAAAACAGGGATGCGGATCTTCCCTATCAAGTCTTCCCTGTCTACACCGTCAGCGCAGCAGTCATTGCTGCCGGTTACGTCTCAAGGCTTCATCATGCTACCCGGCCTTTATCGCCCAGGGACGGTTTAATCCGTGTGCCGAAGAGCCGGAAGCAAAGCAGTCCGTCAGCGAGCCTCAAAAAATTGCCCCTGTTGTTGTCAACAGGGGCAATTTTTGTCATCGGTTGAGTTTGCCCTGTGAAACCGGGTTAACCAGTTGGGCGTCTTCAGATTGTGTTGAACTTGATGCCGAAGAGAGGCAGCAGGGCCAACTGCCTCATTTCTCCGCTTAAAACGGGGCAGCGTTGCATGGCTTTATAGTCCGGTTTCTCGTCGGAATAGAATGAGCACTCGGCGCAATCCGCGTTGCAGCCAACTACGGTATGGCCCCTCAAGACGGGCGATACCCGCCAACTCTCGCGTTGGTGCACGCGAGCTTTCGCAAGCCTCGAAACGTACCCGGAACACCGCCTCAAGCGGTACCAGACCCTGCTGGCGCTGTTCAGTGGCGATGGGGCCACCGTAACTCGATGCCAGTAGCGGTTGATCGAGCGTCGGTAGATTCAGGCTGTCGATTTGCCCCAACTTGCAGCGAACCATCCAGCGCTCGCCGCTGTCCGGCACAAAGCGAACATCATTGCCCCGTATGAGTCCGGCCAGCCCGGCCTCGTCGACAAACGCCATACCCTTGACACCGTCCGGCCCGATCACATCAAGCAGCCGCTCCCCTTCGGCGATCACGGTGCCCGTCACCACCGACTCGCCAAGATCCGCCACCCGGCCGTCGAATGGTGCCGTCAGCAGCAAGCGCTCGGCTTGATGGCGCAAACCCTCCACCTGCTGCTCGGCGGCTTGCCACTGCTTGAACAGAACCGTCCCTTGTTGTTGCAATTCAGGGTGAAACGGCTGCTGGGCAAGCTGCTGGGCCAGTGCCCGCTCGCGAGACTCGGCCAGCGTCAACTGTGCCTCCAGCGCACTGGACTGCAGCCGCAGCAACGGCTGGCCCTTCTTGACCTGTTGGTCAGGCTTGATCATCACCTCCTGCACCACGGCCGGCACCGGTGCATACAGGCCTTGCGAATGCAGTGCGGTTAGCACGGCAGGACTGGCGACCTCGGACTGCCAAGGCACGACCGCAAACAGCATCAGTGCCGTCAGCAACGCGACGCTGCGGTGCGTTTCGCGCTGCCAGCGCAATTCGGCGCGACGCTGCCACCAGACTTTCAGCTCCCCGACGATAGGCCGCACGATGAACCAGCCCAGTTCCACCGCCAGCATGAACAGGCCAAGCGCCTTGAAGAACAGGTGATAGACCAGCAAGGCGATCGACAGGAACAGCACCAGCCGGTACAGCCAGGTCGCCCAGGCGAACAGGATCAATCCACGCTGACGTGGCAGCGGAAAAAATTCGGGTGCCGGGTCGTCCAGCCCCAGCAGCAGGCGACGCATCTGCCAGCGCGCCAGCGCAAAGGCACGCTGGTGCAGGTTTGGCAGGCCGAGCCAGTCCACCAGCAGGAAGTAGCCGTCGAAGCGCATGAAGGGACTGGCGTTGATCGCCAGCGTCGCAAGCCAGGTCGTGGTCGCCAGCAGAAAGGTACCGGCCCGCAGCGGCCCGTCCGGCAGCAGCGCCCACAGCAGGGTGGAGACGGCGGCCAGCATCAGTTCGGCCAGCATGCCGGCCGCGCCGATCAGCAGCCGTTGCCGTCGCGACGGCAGCTTCCACGCGTCGTTGGTATCGGTGTAGAGCACCGGCATCAGCACCAGGAAGGCCACGCCCATCGCCGGCACACGACAGCCAAAGCGGTACGCGGTCAGCGCATGGCCCATTTCGTGCAAGACCTTGGCGAAACCGAGCGACAGGCCAATCCCCAGCATCGCGCTGACACCGGTGTAGGCGGAGAAGGTATGCGTGAATTCATCCCAGCGGCGCGAGACCAGCGTCAGTCCCAGCAGCGCCAGTCCGCCCAGTGTCCACCAGAAAGTCGGCGTGAATATCCAGGCGAACAGCGGCGCCAGCCGCGCCAGCAACGCCTCGGGCCGAATCAGCGGAATACGGAAGAACAGGTAATTTTTAAGCAGCCACATCGCCCGTGACGGACGGCTGCCCTGATAGAACCGCCACAGCCATTGGTTCCGCTCACTGCTGTCGGCCTGCACGAGTTGGTGGCGGGTAAGGAAGTCGGAGACGGCCTGCACTTCATCGCCGTCGACCTGCAAGGTCGTCTCGCGATTGACGGCGTCGCGCACGGCATCGGCCTCGCCCAGCGACCAGCGCGCCAGGATTTCAAAACTGGCCCAGCCCAACTGGTAAAAACGATTGGCTGCCGGATCGTGCAGCAGCCAGCTGGGGGAGCCATCGGACTGGGTCGGCCCGGCATGCAGGCTCAGTTCCTGGCGGAGCGGTGGCAGGGGAGACGCGCCCATTACCAGCCCAGCCATTGCCGGGCGGCGGTCAGCGGACGGCGCAGCAGGTAATAGCACATGGGCACCCAGCTGCCGTAAACCCGCGCCGTGCCCATCTGGCCAAGGCGCGGCTTCTCGCCGGGTTTGAACCGGGCCTGGAGCCGGTAGGCAAGCTGCCCGCCCTCGCTGACTTCGGCGCGGTAGGCGACGCGGCTGACTTCGGCATCGTAGGATTCGGTCGGCGCTGCATTCGGATAAAGGGTGATGTCGCTGCCCGGCTCGATGGCGATCGCCTCGCCGGCCGGCAGCCAGGCGGTCAGCTCGACCCGGGCCGGGTCGGCGAGCGTCATGACTTTCTCGCCCGCCGTCACCGCACGCCCCAGCCAGTCGCTGCGATCCGAGAACACCACCACGCCTGCGGCAGGTGCCTCGACATGCAGGCGCTGCAACTCGCGGCCGGTGTAGTCGGCGGCGATGGTCTTTTCTTCCATGCGTGCATGTTCCTGCGCCATCGCCTGCTTGGCCTTGTCGTCGGTCACCGCCAACTGGGCACTGGCGCGGAAACTCTCCTGCGCCGCATCACGCTCCCGGCTGGCCAGCTCGAACTGGCCGGACAGCGCCGTGGCGTCCAGCGAGAACAGCGCCGCACCTTGGGCGACACGCTGGTTGGGCTGTACCTTGACGTCGGCAATCACGCCGGTTACCGGCGCGCGCAACAGCAACGGGTTCTGCGGCACCACCTCGGCCCGTGCCAGCACGCTGAGACGGATCGGCAGACAGGCCAGCACCACGATCAGCAGCAGCACGCGGCGACGGTGCTTTCCCACCGCCAGCCACGACCGCGCCAGTTCGCGCCAGTTGCGGCGCGGTGCGAACTGGCGCCAGGCATGGCTGTAGCCGTGCGCCAGTTCAATGGCCAGCTTCAGTTCATACTCGTTCCAGCCCTGCTCGCGCGTCAGCAGCAGCGCGCCGGCACCGTCCAGCTGCAGCCACAGCACGTGCGCCGGCAGCCAGCTCCCCCACTCGTCGGCCAGCGCCGGCGGAACGTCCGCCGCACTCAGCAGCCGGCACGGACCGCCGTCCTGCTGGCGAATGTGGGTGAACAGCCGGTCCAGCCATTGCAGGTAAGGCGCCGTGGGATCGAGTTCGACCAGGCCCGACAGCGCACCGATATGCCCATGCGGCCCGTCATGCCACAGCGCGGCCTGACGGTAGGACAGTAGCTGCTGGGTTTCATTGACCATGATGAAGCCCAGTTGTGCAGCACTTTCCGCCTCACGGGCACGCCGCAACAACTGCAGCAGCACCGCGAGTTCGCGGGTGCGATCAGCGTGATTCATTATTGCCTTACTTGAAGCTGGCCCAGCCGCTCATGCCGGGCAGCAGGTCAGCAGCATTACCCTCGATCACGCCGACTACCGGGATGGACTGGCTGACCGGATCGATCTGCGCCCCGCGGCGTTCGACACGCGCCGGGAAACGGGTGCCCAACTCGTCCACCACCACGGTGAAGCGGCTTCCCGGGGTGACGCGGGCCAGCCACTTGGATGGCACAATCATGCGCAATTCAAGCTGGCCGGAATCGACGATGTCCAGCACCGGATTGCCCGGGCTGACGTACTGGTGCACGGCGGCAATGCGCCGCGCCACCCGGCCGTCGAACGGCGCGGTGATCGAGCATTTGGACACCACTGTCTGCATATAGCTGGTATCCGCCGCCGCCTCCTTGGCCTTGCCCCGCGACTGCGCCAGTTCGAGCGCGCCGGCCGAATTGAGCTTGGCCAGTTGGTCGTTGACCTTGACCAGCTGGCTGGCGGCCTCCAGCGAGGCCTGGGCCTTGCGCAGTTGCGCGCGGTAGCTGCCGCAATCGAAGCCGACCAGCAGGTCGCCCCGCTTGAAGCTGCCGCCTTCCTGCACCGGCAGCCGGGCGATCTTGGCGGCAATCTCGCCGGACAGGGTCACAGCATGGCGCGCCATCAACTGCACGCGAATGCGCCCGTCGCTGGCCGGTGCGGCCTGCGCCCCGGCAGCACAGCCCAGCAGAACGGCCAGCACGGCCAGGCGAAGTCCCGTCCTCACTGTTGTTCCCCCGCGATCGAGCCCTGCCACTGCTGCTCGGCACCCTTGAAGGCAGCCACCAGCGCCGGCAGGTCGTGGCCGGCGGCGACGCTCGGCAACGGATCGAGGCCCAGACTGGCGCCCATCTGGCCATAGGCGTTCTGCAG
>JASLDQ010000319.1 GCA_030151505.1 Chromobacteriaceae bacterium | reverse complement strand
GGTACCACCCCTTCCCATCCCGAACAGGACCGTGAAACCGCTTTGCGCCGATGATAGTGTGGATTGCCCATGCGAAAGTAGGTCACCGCCAAGATCCCATTCCAGAGCCCACCTCTCAAGAGGTGGGCTCTGTCCGTTTTGTTCGGCGTCTATGCAAAGCACCCATAGGCGAAACGACAACAGAGTGCTAGACACCACCGCCTGACCCCGCTGCCAAAACCCCATCAAACTTTGACTTAAGTCAAAGTTTCGTATTCTCCGGTAGAATCAAAGTATTACCCGATCCCGGAGATGCATCATGCTGTACCCCGAACTGTTCACCCAACTGGAAAAAGCCCGCTGGGACATGGCCGACGATATCCCTTGGGATACGTTCGATCCCGCGCTTCTCACCGACGAGCAGGCGATGACGGTCAAGATGAACGCCATCACCGAATGGTCGGCCCTGCCGGCCACCGAAATGTTCCTGCGCGACAACAAGGACGACTCGGACTTCTCCGCCTTCATGTCGATCTGGTTCTACGAAGAGCAGAAGCACTCGCTCGTCCTGATCGAATACCTGCGCCGCTTCCGTCCCGAACTGGTGCCGACCGAAGAAGAACTGCACGCCGTCCGCTTCGAGTTCGATCCGGCCCCCAAGCTCGAAACCCTGATGCTGCATTTCTGCGGCGAATTACGCCTTACCCAGTGGTACCGCTGCGCCAGCGAGTGGCACACCGAACCGGTCATCAAGCACATCTACCAGACCATCAGCCGCGACGAAGCCCGCCATGGCGGCGCCTATCTCAAGTACATGAAGCGTGCCATCGACCTGTACGGCAACGAAGCCCGGCTGGCCTTCGCCAAGATTGGCATGCTGATGGCTTCCAGCGCGCGTACCGGCAAACCGCTGCACCCGACCAATCTGCACGTCAATGAATCGCTGTTTCCCAACGACACCGTGCAGAGCCGCCTGCCCGACCCGGACTGGCTGGAGGACTGGCTGACCCACAAGATCCACTTCGGCCCGGAATGGGAAGCCCGCGTCGTCGGTGGTATTCTGCGCAACTTGTCGAGCCTGTTCGGCGAGACCTTCGAAACCCCCCAACAACTCAACCGCTATCGCAAGTCGCTTGCGACGGCGTAAGCGATCCATGTACCCGACCCCCGACTTCGAAGCCAAAATCTGCCCGCCGCAGGCCCTGTCCGAAAAACTGGCGCAACTGCCCCGCCCGCTGGTGTTCACCAACGGCTGTTTCGACATCCTGCATCGCGGTCATGTGACCTATCTGGCGCAGGCACGCGCGCTGGGCGCCAGCCTGATCGTCGCGCTCAATACCGACGCTTCGGTCAGGCGGCAGGGCAAGGGGGACGATCGCCCCATCAATCCGCAAGAGCACCGCGCCGCGGTGCTGGCGGCCTTGGCCTGCGTCGATCTGGTGACCTGGTTCGACGATGACACCCCGGCCGCATTGATCGAGCAGATCAAGCCGGACGTGCTGGTCAAAGGCGGCGACTGGGCCGTCGACAATATCGTCGGCTCGGCCGAAACCCTGGCGCGGGGCGGACAGGTCCATTCGATTCCCTTCCTGTTCGACACCTCGACCACCGCCACGCTCAACAAAATCCGCACGCAAGGCTGAGCCATGACCGCACTGGTTTTCCCCTTGCTGCGGCTGCTGGCGGACGGTCGCTTTCACTCGGGCCAGACCATGGCCGGCGAGCTTGGCTGCTCGCGCGCGCATGTCTGGCAGCAGATCCAGACCATCGAGCAGGAGCTCGGCCTGACCGTTCAGCATGTGCGCGGCAAAGGCTACCGCCTGACCCGCCCGCTCGACTGGCTCGACCCTGCCGCCATCGGTCACGCCGGCGGCGCCGGCTGGGTGATCGAAGTCGCCGAATCGCTGCCGTCCACCAACACCGCCCTGCTGACCCGCGCGACCGACGGCGCGCCGCACAAACTCGCGCTGTTTGCCGAGGCGCAGACCGCCGGGCGCGGCCGGCGCGGCCGCAGCTGGCTGTCCAGCCTTGGCGGCTCGCTCACTTTTTCCCTGCTGTGGCGCTTCGATTGCGGCGTGTCGGGATTGTCCGGCCTCAGCCTGGCGATCGGCGTGGCCATCGTGCGGGCGCTGGCCCGCCTGCAGGTGCCGGTGGCGCTCAAGTGGCCCAACGATGTCCTGCTCGATGGCCGCAAACTCGCCGGCATCCTGATCGAACTGTCCGGCGATACCCTGGGCCCCTCCGCCGTCGTCATCGGCATCGGCGTCAACCTCACACCGGCCGGCGACGTGGGCCAGCCCAGCGGCGGGGTGCATGACGTGGTGCCCGGCGTGTCGCGCAACGTACTGGCCGGCGCCCTGCTCGAAGAACTCGACCAAGTGCTCCAGGGGTTCGAGCGCGACGGTTTTTCCGCCTGGCAGGGAGAATGGCAGCGCTGGCACGCGCATCAGGGCTTGCCCGTTACCATCCACAAGCCCGACGGTCGCCTGATCGACGGCATCGCCCTCGGCGTCGACCACACCGGCGCCCTCCGGCTGGAGACCGGGGCCGGCGAGGTGCTGTTCCACGTCGGCGACGTCAGTCTCCGGGCGGCGACATGAAACTGCTGCTTGATGCCGGCAATACCCGGCTCAAATGGGCGTTCAGCGATGGGGTGGGCCGGCACCGGCCTGCCAGGGCGCTCGATTACGGCGATCTGGGCACGCTGCGCGATGCGCTGGCCGGCCAGCCTGTCGAGCACATCGTCGGCTGCAACGTCGCTGGCGAACCGGCCGCCTCGGCGCTGGCCGCCGTGTTGCAACGCGACATCGACTGGCTGGTCCCGGCGGCCGAACAGGTCGGCGTGCGCAACGCCTACGCCGAACCGTCCCGGCTGGGCGCGGACCGCTGGGCCGCGCTGATCGGCGCGCACCACCGCCACCGTGCCGATCTGGTGCTGGTCAGCTGTGGCACCGCCATCACCGTCGACTGTCTCGACCGCGACGGCCGCTTTCACGGCGGCACCATCGCGCCGGGGCTGGAACTGATGCTGGAAAGCCTCCGGCACGGCACCGCCAATCTCGGCCGCCGTCCCGGCCGCTATGCCACCTATCCCGACAATACCGGCGACGCGATCTATTCAGGGTGCATCAACGCGCTGGCGGGCCAGGCGGATGCCACCGCCGGCCGCTTCGCCGCCGACCTGGGGCGGCCGGTCCGCATCCTCGTCAGCGGCGGCGACGCGGCCACCGTCTTGCCACGGCTCGCCCATGACGCCGTGATCGTGGATAATCTCGCCCTCATCGGACTTGCGTATCTCGCCTACCCACTATGTTGAAATGGATCTTCGCCGCCTTGCTGGCTGCCAATCTTGTCGCTGCGATGGTGGTGGCGATGACGCCGGTCGACAGCAGGCCCAACCTGAGCGTGCGCGAACTCAATGCCCGCCAGATCAAGCAGCTGCCGCATGGCACCCTGCCGCCTGCCCCGTCCGACGTCACCGGCAAGGCCGAGGCGACCGAAGGCGCCGCCAAGGACGCCGCGGTCGCGGAGGCCGGCGAGCCCGCCAAAACCGCGGCCGAGCCCTCTGCCGCCAAGGCCGAGGAGACGGCGGTGGCCGAGGCCAAGCCAGCCCCGACCGCGCCGGTTGAGCCGGCTCCCGCCGTCAAGAAGGACACCCCGGCCGCCAAGGCTCCGACTCCTGCCCCAGCACCGTCGG
>JASLDQ010000313.1 GCA_030151505.1 Chromobacteriaceae bacterium | reverse complement strand
TGTTGATGGTCATCAGGTCGATCTTGGACAGGCCGAAGCGGCCGGCCCAGTTGCTGCCGTAATCCAGCGAGGCACCGAACGGCACGAATACACCGACCCCGGCCGTCAACTGGTCGTTGATTTGATGAGTCAGATACAGCGAGGGCGCAACAACGGCACTGGGGGCGAAAGTCCCGCCATCACCACCGCCGGTTTTCGCTCCCAGGTAGTTGGTCGACCCCTTGTCGGTGTACTCGGAATCTGGCACCACCAGCGTCAAGCCACCGGAAAAATTGGTGCCCTTCAGGCGCGACATGCCGGCGGGGTTGTAGAAGATGGTCGAGGCATCTGCCGCTTCCGCCGCATTGGCAAATGCGGTGCCTTGCGCCGACACGCTCTGCGAACCGAAGTGATACCCCGACGCCATTGCAACCGCCGGAACCCCCATCATCGCCACAACCAGGCTGAGATATTTGATCTTCATGTTTTCCTCTGTTTGCAGTTACACGTTATGTTTGGTCTTGTCTCATTAGAACGGCCGTTTGAACCATTCTGGAGCAAATACTAGCAAAGTCTCCAAAAGGGAACAGCAGTATTTGGAGTCAACATTCCAAACGATCGTTTAACCACTCCGCGGCATGCTTTATTGTCGTTTTTTTACAACTTGGCCTCATCGGGAGCGATGATTTCCGATTCAGCCCAGATTGTTGTTTTTCAAACAACAATCCAAATAAAAACTTACCAAACAAATACTTACACATCCACCAAACTAACCAGCCAATACAGGAGCGGTCAGGCCGGCGACCACGAATGGCACCAGATGCCGCGCCACGGTTTCCGGTTCCCGGGCCGAAACGAACTGCTGCTTTTTGATGAACACTTTGAGCACGTCGTTGCCGGCGAAGGCGTTGAACATCAGGCTGAACGAGAAGTGCAAGCGCCAGGCCAGTTCTTCCACGGTCAACCCCGGCAGAACGGCGGCGAAGGCTTTGCTGTAGCGCGCCACGAACACGCTGTGCTCGGACGGAATCGATTCGCGCAACATTTTGTGGTTCTCGATAAAAGTGCGCGACAGCAGCCGCACGAACATCGCCCCGCCACGGCTCGGGTCCTTGGAAAGCGCCAGCGACGGTTTGATGAACCCCATCACCAATGCTTCCGGCGTAAGGGCATCACCGCTGCTTTCGAGCCGGTCAAGCTCCTCGATGCATTGCTTGTTCCACGGAGCAAGCCGCCGGATGACCGCTTGCTGCAGCAGGGCATCCTTGGAGCCAAAGTGATAGTTCACTGCCGCCAGATTGACGTCGGCCTGCTGCGTGATCATCCGGAGGGAAGTGGCCTCGAAACCGTGTTCGATGAACAGCTTCTCCGCGACATCGAGAATGCGGGTCGCGGTATCGGGTTTGCTGGCTTCTGCGCTGGTGTTCAGGGTACTGTCCGTGTTCTGGCTGGTTGAAAATGAGTCAGTCATCATCTTTCCAAACAAGTGTTTGAAACTTACGTTTTAATGATTGGGGTGTCAAGCCCCGAGGGAAATCCGTAGTGGCGAGAGCCCATGAAAAAAGCCGCTCTGCAGCGGCTTTTTAGCATATTCAGACGTTTGCTTGTTTGACAATCGGGCGATACCGTCGAAGCCAACGGCAAATCCCCCGCCGCCAACATGGTCTCAGGCCGTCCCCCCCACGGTGAGTCCGCCATCGATGCGCATGGTCGGCTGCCCCACCCCGACCGGCACGCTCTGGCCTTCCTTGCCGCAGGTGCCGACGCCGGTATCCAGCTGCATGTCATTGCCGATCATCGAGACATAATTCAGCACCTCCGGCCCGCTGCCGATCAGCGTTGCGCCTTTCACCGGATAGGCCAGCTTGCCGTTTTCGATCATCCACGCCTCACTGGCGGAAAACACGAACTTGCCGCTGGTGATGTCGACCTGCCCGCCGCCGAAGTTGACCGCATACAAGCCGTTCTTGACCGAGGCAATGATTTCCTCCGGCGACTTGTCTCCGTTGTGCATATAGGTGTTGGTCATGCGGGGCATCGGGATGTGGGCATAGCTTTCGCGCCGGGCGTTGCCGGTCACGTTCATACCCATCAGGCGGGCGTTGAGGGAATCCTGCAGATAGCCCTTGAGAATGCCGTCCTCGATCAGGGTGGTGCACTGGGTCGGCGTGCCCTCGTCGTCGACGTTGAGCGAGCCACGCCGGTCGGTGATGGTGCCGTCGTCCACCACTGTCACGCCGCGGGCGGCAACGCGCTCGCCGATGCGGCCGGAGAAGGCCGAGCTGCCCTTGCGGTTGAAGTCGCCCTCCAGCCCGTGACCGATCGCCTCGTGCAGCAGGATACCGGGCCAGCCGTTGCCCAGCACCACCGTCATCTGTCCGGCCGGCGCGGGCCGGGCTTCCAGATTGACCAAGGCCTGATCGACCGCCTGCTTGGCGTAACGGTGCAGAATCTCGTCGCTGAAATAGGCAAAATCGAAACGACCGCCGCCACCGGCACTGCCCTGCTCGCGCCGGCCATCCTGCTCGGCGATCACCGACACCGACAGCCGCACCAGCGGACGCACGTCCGCCGCGCGGGTACCGTCGTGGCGGGCGACGTAGACCACGTCGTACTCGGCCGCCAGGCTCGCCATCACCTGGATGACGCGCGGATCGAGGCTGCGGGCGATGCGTTCGATGCGCTCAAGCACCGCAACCTTGGCGGTCGCATCGAGGCTACCGATCGGGTCGGCGGCCGGATACAGCGCACGGCCCTGCACATGGCTGCGACTGCCGACCCGCCCCTGCCCCCCCACCCGGCCAATGGCGCGGGTTGCATCGGCAGCCTTGAGCAGCGCATCCAGTCCGATTTCGTCGGAATAGGCAAACGCGGTCTTTTCGCCAGACACCGCCCGCACGCCCACGCCCTGATCGATATTGAAGCTGCCGGATTTGACGATGCCTTCCTCCAGGCTCCAGCCCTCCTGCCGGGTGTACTGGAAATACAGGTCGGCATAGTCGACATCGTGCGCCAGCATATGACCGAACACGCGGTCGAAAGCGGCGTCATTGATGCCGTAGGGGGTCAGCAGCAGGCTGCTGGCCTGATCGAGGTGGTGCGGATTCATGCGGTCTCCTGCAACGGCCGGACCGGCCGTCGGATGAAATGGTGTACTCAAGCACTGGGACAGCGGCGTATCTGACAGATTCCGCCGCCGTCGTGAGAAACATGGCCGGGCACGCCACCGCCCGCTGCCAGCATCGTTTTACAACACCCGGTGCGCCAGCGCCGGCAGGCGGCTGCGCACCGAGGCCAGATAGGCGGGATCAATGTCGGCGGTCACCACTCCCTCGCCGGACGGCAAGCGGGTCAGCACCTTGCCCCATGGATCGACGATCATGCTGTGCCCATGGGTCCGGCGTCCGCTTGGGTGGGTGCCGCCCTGCGCCGACGCGATCACATAGCACTGGTTCTCGATCGCGCGGGCGCGGATCAGCGCCTCCCAGTGCGCCTCGCCGGTAATCGCGGTGAACGCCGCCGGCAGCGCGATCATCGGGGCGGGCGCCAGCTGGCGAAACAGCTCGGGAAAGCGCAGGTCGTAGCACACCGTCAGGCCGACATCGCCCCACGGCGTCGCGGCGACCACCGGCTCGCTGCCGGGCTCGATGGTATCGGCCTCGCTGTAGCGCTCGCCCAGGCCGGAAAACCCGAACAGATGGATCTTGTCATAGCGCGCGGTGCAGCCGCCGTCCGGGTCGAACACCAAGGTGGTGTTGCGCACCTTGTCGGCAGCGCCGGTCTTGAGCGGCAGGGTGCCGGCCACCAGCCACACCCCGGCCTCGCGTGCGATGGCAGCGGTCTGCCGCTGCAGCGGGCCGTCGCCGAAGTCCTCTGCCACCGCCAGCTTGTCAGTGTCCCGGTTGCCCATCAGCACGAAGTATTCGGGCAGGACCACCAGCTTGGCCCCGCGGGCGGCGGCATCCCGCACCAGTTGCCCAGCCGTGGCCAGATTGGCGTGCGGATCGGCACCGGACACCATCTGCACGGCGGCAACCTTCACCGGTTCAGTCGTTCTTGTCATGGTTTCACCTTGTTCCTGTCGGGGCCAGCTGCCGGTGCACGATCCATCTTGGCAATCTGCGGATCGGCCAGACTGCCCGTCACCAGATACTCGCTGCTGAAGAGCTTGCCCATCGGGTTCTGCAGCATTTTCTGGGCCGCCAGCGTCGCCATGCCCACCACCGGGTTGAGCAGGACCGCGCCGGCCGCCAGCGCCACCCCTTCGGACAGGCGCGGTTCGACCCGTACCCGGATATTCTGCGTGTCCTGCTTGATATTGGCACTGCCGTTGAGCGAAATCTCGGCCGCCGGCCCCTTGATATCCAGATTGTCGCTGCGCACCACGCCCTGATCGATCTGCAGCGTACCGCGCAGCGTGTCGAAGGCAAAGCCGTCACCGAACACATCGCGGAAATCCAGCCGCAGCCGGCGTCCCAGCGACTGCAGGCTGACCAGCCCCAGCAGCCGCCCCATGCCCGGTTCCACCTTGGCGAACTGGCCATTGTCGACCGACAGATCAAGCTTGCCCGCCAGCGTCCCCAGTTCGGGCGCGTGCATGCGGCCGCTCCAGCGCAGCTGGCTTTCCAGTTTGGCCTGGCCATTCTTCATCAGATTCGGTTCGCCCAGCCGCTGCAGCCACTGGCCCAGATTGCCGCTGTCGAAGCTGGCCCGCAGTTGCGACTCACCCGCACCGCCGCTGTCCTTCCAGTCGCCATTCGCGGTCAGGATTCCGTCGGGGTTGACCAGCGACAGCGATCCCAGCTGCCAGCCCCATTTATGCCGCTCGGCCTGCAGCGCCAACCGGCCGACTTCCCGTCCCCGCCAGCTCAGTTTCTCCACCTGCACGTCCATTCCGGGCAGATCGCTCTGGTCCGGGCTGCCCGTGCTCTTGTCGTCACCATCCGGCGACAGCGGCAAGGCCAGCATGCCCAAGCGAACCGTCACCTAGCGGCCGCCCTGCGGCAAGACAAAACTGCCCTCCATTTCCCGCGCGGCAATCCGCCCTTCCCAGCCGCCGTCGCGTGGCGACACGCTGAGGCGCGGATTGCTGATCCGGCGGCCAAACGCGCGCAACTCATCGGCTTTCAGGCTGACGCTGAACGGCAGCGCGGACGTGCCGCTGTCCACCGCAGACGCCGGGTCGCGGTTCAGCAGCGCCAGCCACGGCGCGGCATCGACGCTGGACTGGACGATGTTGATCGCCAGACCGGAGCGGGGCAGCACCGAGCTCCCACCGCCGATCCGCACCACGCCGCGAGCCACGTCACCGCTGGCGTCGAGCAGGATGGTCGCATCGTTATCATTGCCGAGCTTCAGCCCCAGCCTGTCGTTGTCCGCCCCCGGCTTGAAGGTCACCACGAGCGGCAGCGCGTCGTCGGCCCGCTTGGCAAGCGGCGCCGGCAGATCGATGCCCACGCCCAGCAGGCGGCTGTCCAGTTTCAGCTCCTCCAGCCCCTTGCCGATGGTGAACGCGGTACGGTAGGCGGTCGAGCCGCCGACATGCGGCTGCGCCAGCGGGAAGTACAGGGCCAGCGCCTCGCGGCTGTCGGCCCGGCCGCTGGCCACGAAATTCATCTTGCCGCGGGCGTCGGTGACGGCGGTCAGGCGGCCGGCACCGCCCAGCGCCTGATACTGGATGCCGTCGCTGGCCACGCCGCGTTCGCTGAAACGCAGCTCGCCGTTGACCTGGCCCAGCGCCGGGATGCCGCGCCCCAGCTCCAGCTTGCTGTCGGCAAAGCGGTAGCCGCCGTCGACCTTGGTGTCGACCGCGTGGGCGAGCGGGATGTCGAGCTTGAGTGCCAGCTTGCCGCTGCCGCTGGCGCGGATGCGGTCGGGGAAGCCGCCCAGAATCGCGTTGAGGCGGCTCGCGCGCAGGTAGCGGACGAAGTCGGCGGTCTGGCCGGCGGCCTGGCCGTCCACAGTCAGGTGGGGCGAGTGAGCGCCCAGATCGGGGATCCCGACCTGCACCGGCCCCAGGGCCACGCCGAAGACCTGGGCGCGCGGCGCGTCGATCTGCATTTTCTCGTTGAGGAAGCGCAGTTCGCCGTCGATCCGCTCGATGGCCGGACAGCCGGGGGCATAGTCAAGCGTGACCTGCTGGGCCCGAGTAATCACGCTGAACTCGCCGCCGCCATGGGCGAACGGGAACCGGTCGAGATTGCCTTTCAGCACCAGCCGGGCGTCGCGCGCCTGGCCGGACTTGAGCGCCATCGCCAGCCAGGCGCGGGTATCGTCGCCCACCACCAGCGGCATGTACTTGGGCACGGCGGCGGCGGCGACCTGCGGAATGGTCGCGCTCAGGTCGATCAGCCCCGTTTCACTTTCGGCCGGCGCATAGCGGTAGCTGCCGCGCACGCTCGCGCTCAGGTCCCGGTTGGCGATGTCGATCTTGCGCAACAGGATGTCGGTGCGCGCCGCGCTGCGGGTCCAGGCGATGTCGGCCTCGGCCTGCTCCACCGCCAGCGGTGCCGGAAAAACCTTGGGCATGTCGAGCACGGCCCCGTCCTTGTCCGCCAGCAACAGGTGTCCGCCGGACTGGCTGGCGTCAATGCTGCCGCTCAGGCCGGTGATGCCCGGCAGTTCGCCCACCGCGTGCCAGCCCAGATTGCGGAATCGGCCGGCGAGCTTCCAGCTGCTCGGCGCGACCACGTCGCCGCGCCAGCTGACTTCGACCGCCTCGACGAAACCGCTCGGGTCGAGCGAGCGCCACGCCCGGTTCTCGCCCAGCGGCAAAGCCCGGATCAGGGGACGCAGGGCGGACAGGTCGGCGCGCGACAGGGTCAGATTCCCCTGCCCCTTTGCGCCTTCGCGCCAGCTGCCGTCGATCTGGGCGTGGTCGAAAATCGCGCCCACCTCGGTCTGGGCGATCAGGTCGCGGGCCTTGAGGGTGGTGGTGCCGGTCAGGCTACGGTCCATTCCCAGCTCGCCCGACAGACGGCTGACCCGCACCGGCGGTTCGTCCGGGTTCAGCTTCATCAGGGTATTGCGCAGGTCGAACCTGGCCGTGCCGTTGACGAGCCGGTCGCCCTCGAAATCGATCGCCAGCGTCGCTCCGCCCTCGCCGGCCGGTACCTTTTGCATCCAGCCCAGATAGCGTTGCCACGGCGCAAACTTGGCGCCCCCGACCTCCAGCGACAAGGAGCCCTTCCAGTCCCGCCAGCGCTTGATGTCGCTGCCGCGCCACTTGATCTGCAGGCTGAAACGGTCAAACCAATCGGCCGGCGGCGTGGCGGACAGTTCGAGAGTATGGCCAAACAGGCCGTGCTTGAGGTTCAGCTGGCCGTGGGACAGGTCGAGTGCGGCCACGCCGGCGTAGTCGTCGCGCCAGCGGATCGTGGCGTCAGTGATGCTGATTTCGTCCTGCCGCAACAGCCAGTTGAACAACCGGCCATCCGATTCGCCGTCCTGCACCTCGATGCCGTTG
>JASLDQ010000290.1 GCA_030151505.1 Chromobacteriaceae bacterium | reverse complement strand
GGTCCGGCCGCCAGCGCTCGTCCTGCCGCTCGAAGGCAAAGCCCTTCAACCCCGGCGGGCGGGCCACCAGCCAACGTATAACCCGCGCCTGCACGGGGCGGATCGCGACGGGCGGACCGCATTCCGGTCGGACTTGCCGCTCGGCCGCGAAAAATCTAGCCCCCCACGTCGATCGTCTCGACCCGGTGGCCGGCCGGTCGCGCCGCATCGGCACAGGCCAGCCATGTGCCCCAAAGGGATCGGGATGCCCCTGAGTGATGACGATTCGGATCATGCCGAACTCCCCGGCGGATGTTTCCCAGCCCGGAACCGACCGCCCGGATTTGCCCGCCGCCACAAAGCCCGGCGCACAATGCTTTACACTGACAGCTTCGATCGCGGGCGGTAAAGACCGTCCGCCGCAGGACGCACCATGACTGACTTATTCGCCCAAGAACCCAAAAAACCGCTGGCCGAAGCGCTGCGCCCGACCTCGCTTGACGAAGTCATCGGCCAGCAGCACCTGATCGGCCCGGGCAAGCCCTTGCGGCTGGCGGTGGAGTCGCGCACGCCGCACTCGATGATCCTGTGGGGGCCGCCGGGCGTGGGCAAGACCACGCTGGCGCGCATCCTCGCCCACAGCTTCGACGCCGAATTCATTCCGCTGTCGGCGGTGTTCTCCGGGGTCAAGGACATCCGCGAGGCGGTGGAGCGCGCGCAGGCGGTGCTGAACCATTCGGGCCGCCACACCATCCTGTTCGTCGACGAAGTCCACCGCTTCAACAAGGCGCAGCAGGACGCCTTCCTGCCCTACGTCGAAGCCGGGCTGATCACTTTCATCGGCGCCACCACCGAAAACCCATCGTTCGAGGTCAATGCCGCGCTGCTGTCGCGCGCGCAGGTGTATGTGCTCAACTCACTCAGCGACGAGGAACTGGGCCAGCTGTTCGAACGCGCCCATCACACGGCGCTGGCCGGCTTCGAGCTGGACGAGGCTGCGCGGGCCACGCTGATCGGCTACGCCGACGGCGACGCCCGCCGCTTCCTCAACCTGCTGGAGCAGACCCGCACCGCCGCATTGGCCAAAAAGACCCAGACCATCGACGCGGCCTTCCTCGAGGAGGTGCTGAGCCTGAACGTGCGCCGCTTCGACAAGGGCGGCGAGGCGTTCTACGACCAGATTTCCGCGCTGCACAAATCGGTGCGCGGCTCCAACCCGGACGCGTCGCTGTACTGGTTCTGCCGCATGATCGACGGCGGCGCCGACCCGCGCTACCTGGCCCGCCGCATCGTGCGGATGGCGTGGGAGGACATCGGTCTGGCCGACCCGCGCGCGGCCCGGGTGGCGATGGACGCGGCCGACACCTACGAGCGGCTCGGCTCGCCCGAAGGCGAGCTCGCGCTGGCGCAGGCGGTGCTGTATCTCGCCGTCGCGGCCAAAAGCAACGCCGGCTACAACGCGTATAATGCGGCGCGGGCGTTTGTGGCCAAGGACAAGAGCCGTCCGGTGCCCATCCACCTGCGCAACGCGCCGACCAAGCTGATGAAGGAACTCGGCTACGGTCACGCCTACCGCTACGCCCACGACGAACCGCACGCCTACGCCGCCGGCGAGACCTATCTGCCGGAAGGGCTGGAAGGGATGAGCTGGTACCAGCCGACCCCGCGCGGGCTGGAGGCCAAGATGGCCGACAAGCTCGCCTGGCTGCGCAGTCTGGACGAGGCGGCGCGGCAGAACACCCCGCCGGCCGAAGACCACCCGGCCGACAAAACTTGAACTCGTTTGAATCGATGCCGGCGGCCTGAACGCCGGCCCACAGGAAGCCTTCATGCTCGACATCCAACTGCTCCGCACCCAGCTCGACGCCGTGGCCGAACGCCTCGCCAGCCGTGGCTACACCCTCGACACCGCCGCCTTCGCCGCGCTGGAAAACGAACGCAAGGACCTGCAGACCCGCACGCAGGACCTGCAGGCCCGCCGCAACTCGCTGTCGAAGCAGGTCGGCGAAGCCAAGCGTCGCGGCGAGGACGCCAGCGCGATCCTCGCCGAAGTGGGCGGGCTGGGCGACGAACTGAAGGCCAACGAAACCGCGCTGGAACAGGTGCAGGCACGCATGGCCGAACTGTTGCAGGCCATCCCCAACCTGCCGCACGAATCGGTGCCGGTGGGCCGCGATGAGTCGGACAACGTCGAAGTGCGCCGCATCGGCACCCCTCGCGCGTTCGACTTCGCGGCGAAGGACCACGTCGATGTCGGCGAAAAGCTGGGGCTGGACGCCGAGACCGGCGCCAAGCTGGCCGGCGCGCGCTTCACCGTGCTGCGCGGCCAGATCGCCCGCCTGCACCGCGCGCTGGCCCAGTTCATGCTCAACACCCACACCGACGAGCACGGCTACACCGAGGTCTACACCCCCTACATGGTCAACGCCGCCAGCATGTACGGCACCGGCCAGCTGCCCAAGTTCGAGGAAGACCTGTTCCGTGTGCCGCGCGGCGACGAAACCTACTATCTGGTGCCGACCGCCGAAGTGCCGGTGACCAACTTCATGCGCGACGAACTGGTGAAGGCGGAACAACTGCCGCTGCGCTACGTCGCCCACACCCCGTGCTTCCGCAGCGAGGCCGGCGCCTACGGCCGCGACACCCGCGGCATGATCCGCCAGCACCAGTTCGACAAGGTGGAGCTGGTGCAAGTGGTGCGCCCGGAAGAATCGCTGAACGCGCTGGAAAGCCTGCTCGGCCACGCCGAAACCATCCTGCAGAAGCTGGAACTGCCCTACCGCGTGGTGACGCTGTGTACCGGCGACATGGGCTTTGGCAGCCAGAAAACCTACGACATCGAAGTGTGGCTGCCGGCACAGAATACCTACCGCGAAATCTCCAGCTGCTCGACCATGGGCGACTTCCAGGCCCGCCGCATGCAGGCGCGCTTCAAGGACGAGAACGGCAAGAACCAGTATGTGCACACGCTGAACGGCTCCGGCCTCGCGGTCGGCCGCACGCTGGTGGCAGTGCTGGAGAACTACCAGAACGCCGACGGCTCGGTGACGGTGCCGGCGGTGCTGCGTCCCTATATGGGCGGACTGGAAACGCTGAAGCCGGCCATCTGACCCGGACAGCCGAAAAACAAAAGCGACTGCATTGCAGTCGCTTTTTTCATCTTGGCCGAGCGCGGCCAGCCTTCTCGACGCCCGCTCATGCGCGGATGACATCGCCCGTGGCGATGAGAACAGCCGCACTCCTCATGATGATGATGCGATTCACATCGTATTTCGCTCCCTGCGCGGGCGCTGCACGCCGGCGCACACCGCCCGCTTGAACCGACCCCAATCGGCCATCCTGCCCGGCGGCCATTTCGGCCGGCGCCACCGCTCGACACGCGACGCAGCGCCGCCGGTATCGCGGGGCGTCACCGTTACGGCCGCGCTGCCCACTGCAAGGCCTCGGCCACCAGCGCATCGGTCGCTTCGCCCAGCGTCGCAGCGCCGCCCGCCGCATTGGGCGCGGCCGGGCGGGATTGGGCCAGAGGCGTCCGCGCCAGCAAGGCGCCGCTGACGGCGTCGCGCAGTTCCAGCACCGCACGCAATTCCACCCGGCTGCGGTCGGCCGCCTCGAAGTGCTGGGAAAAATCGAGCAATTCCACCCGCAGCAGGCGGGCTCGGGCGGAGCCGGCCGCGGCGGGCAGCGCCAGGCGGAAGCGTTCGGCCACCAGGCTGGCCGGGCGTGCCGCCCAGTCGCTTTCGGCGTAGTGGTAGAGCCGGTTGCGGTCGGCATAGAGCAGGCGGTAATAGAAGTCGGTGCGGTCCAGCCACGGCAAGGCGCTCACGCTGACTTCCAGCGGCGGCAGGCTGGCCGGCGCACTTGCCGCCGGAGCGGTGGCACCGAGTACATAGCGGGCCTCCGGCGCCGGCTTGCCGGACACCGCGCAGGCCGACAACATCAGCACGGCCACGCCGTAAATCCAGATCCGTTTCATCGCAGCGCTCCTTGGGCATCGAAACCGGCCTCGCCCGGGCCCGGCGTGGCGGCCTCCCGGCCGAACAGCAGGCTTTGCGGCTCGCGCCGCTGCTGTTCGAGCAGCGCGTCGAGCGACTGGGTGGTGCGGCGCAGTTGTTCCAGCGTATCGGCCGCCTGCGGCGCCAGCCGGGCATTGACCTGCCCGGCCACACCACCAAGCTGGGCGGCAGCCTCACCGACCTGCCGCGCGCTCTGCCCTACCGATTCCTGCAGGCGGGTCATGCTGTCGCCGGTCTGGCGCGACAGCGTCTGCAGCCGGACCGCCAGCTCGCGCGCCTCGCGCAGCGTGGCCTGCGCTTCGCGGCTCGCGGCGGGCAGTTCGGCCGACAGGGTGTTGAGGTTGGCGATCAGGCCGGCCAGATTCTTGCGGTTGTCGGCGTCGAGCACGTCGTTTAAGCGGCTGCCGAGCCGGCGCAGTTCGAACATCGCCTCGGGAATCGAGTTGCCGACCTCTTGCAGGATGGAGGGCCGCAGCTCGATCACGTCGCGGGCCGGATCGAGCCGGTCCGCCCCGCCTTCGTCGAACAGCTCGACGAACATCATGCCGGTGATGCCCTGGCTGGCGAGCTTGGCGTAGGTGGCGCGCGACAGGTGCAGGTCGGGGCTCAGGTCAGCGCGGATCCGCACCACCCGGTGATCGACCGGGTCGAGCCGCATTTCGCTGATGCGCCCGACCGGAATGCCGCGAAACAGCACCTGCGCTTCCTTGTTGAGACCGGTGACCGACTGGGTCGACGACATCATGTAGCCGACCGGCTGGGGACCGCCGCGCCCGCTCATCCACACCGACATCAGCACCAGCGCCAGCAGGATCAGCAGCACGAAGGCTCCGGTCCACAGCGCATAGGCCTTGCTTTCCATCATGCTTCTCCGATCGCGTCGGCGCCGAATTCCGCGCCGAAATAACTCTGGATGAAAGGATGCGGCACGCGCGCCACCTCGCGCGGCGGGCCGACCGCAACCACGGTCTGGTCGGCCAGTACCGCCACCCGGTCGACCAGCCGCTCCATCCGCCCCAGCTCATGCGTCACCATCACGATGGTGGGCCGGTCGCGCTCGCGCGTTTCCAGCATCAGTTCGACGAAAGCCTGCGCGCCGACCGGGTCCAGCCCCGAGGTCGGCTCGTCCAGAAACAGGAGTTCCGGGTCCAGCGCCAAGGCGCGCGCCAGCGCCACCCGCTTGACCATCCCGCCCGACAGCTCGGCCGGGTATTTCCACGCGTCGGCCGGCGCCAGCCCGGCCTGCGCCAGCTTGAGCCGGGCGACGGAGGCGACCATGTCGTCCGGCAGGCCGCCGCGCTCGCGCAGCGGCAGGCAGACGTTGTCGAGCACGGTGAGCGAGCTGAACAGCGCACCGAACTGGAACAGCACGCCCCAGCGCCGGCGCAGGGAACGCTGGGCCATGAAGCGGCGGTTGTCGAGCTGCTCGCCCAGCACCCGCACCGTGCCGGCGGACGGCTCGGTCAGGCCGATCATGTGGCGCAGCAGGGTGGTCTTGCCGCTGCCGGAACCGCCGACCAGCGCCAGCACCTCGCCGCGCCGCACGTCGAGGTCGAGGTCGCGATGGACGAGCTTGCTGCCGAAGCGGGTGGTGACGCCGCGCAACTGGATGACGGGTTGGTCCACGGTCAGATCCTCTGCATCGCCAGCAGGGTGGCGAACAGCGCGTCGACCAGGATCACCAGCGTGATCGACGACACCACCGCCCGGGTGGTGGCCGCGCCCAGGCTCTCGCTGTTGGACGCGACGGCAAAGCCGCACTGGCAGGCGATCACGCCGATCAGCCCGCCGAAGACCACCGATTTGCTCAAGCCTATCCACAGGTGGCGCAGGGGCACCGCGGAGGGGAAACGGTCGAAGAACTGCGACGGCGGCAGCTTGAGCTCCCACAGTGCCGACAGCATGCCGCCGGCCAGTGCCAGCACGTCGGTCCATAGCGCCAGCAGCGGCATGGCGATGACCAGCGCCAGCACCTTGGGGAAAGCGAGCCGCAGGGTGGGCGACAGCCCCAGCGCGCTCATCGCGTCCAGTTCCTGATTGATCTTCATCACCCCGAGCTGGGCGGTGATGGCCGAGCCGGAGCGGCCGGCGACCAGAATCGCCGCCAGGAGCGGGCCGAGCTCGCGCAGGATGCTGATGCCGAGCAGGTCGACGATCAGCACGTTGGCGCCGTAACGCGCCAGCTGCTGCGCCGATAGGAAGCTCAGCACGACGCCGATCAAAAACCCCACCAGCGCGGTGATGCCGAGCGCCAGCACCCCGACCTTGAACAGATTGGCCGACAGTTCGCGCCACGGGAAATCGCGCGGATGCAGGACGAGATAACCGGCCGCGAGCCACAGCCGGCCGAACAGCAAGAGCCCGTCGCGGGCCAGACCCGCCAGTGCCAGCGTGATCCGGCCGGTAAAGCGCACCGGCGCCAGCCAGGCTGCCTCGATGGGCTCGGGCGGCAGCGGCGGCGCGGCGGCCAGCTCCTGCAGCAAGGCCCGGTGCGAGGGCTGGGCCGAGAGCTTGTCGGGCAAACGTCCGTCCCATACCTGCCACAGCAGCACTGCCGCACTGCTGTCGAAGCGGCCGAT
This sequence comes from Chromobacteriaceae bacterium, assembly GCA_030151505.1. Lineage (GTDB taxonomy): Bacteria > Pseudomonadota > Gammaproteobacteria > Burkholderiales > Aquaspirillaceae > JASLDQ01. The sequence continues at coordinate 20 of JASLDQ010000290.1, read as the reverse complement.
GCCCGCCATGTCCCAGCCGG
>JASLDQ010000273.1 GCA_030151505.1 Chromobacteriaceae bacterium | reverse complement strand
CGACAGGGGGCGCGAAGGAGAGAAGCATGACGAGAATCGTGATTTTGGTCACGCTGACCGCGATATTGGGCGGTTGCTGCTGGGGGCCGGGCTGGGAAGGCCGCCGGGGCGGGCACGGCGGTCCGGATGGTGAGCGCGGCGGTGGCTATCATCACGGCGCCATCGAGACGCCGCATGTCCGCTCGGCCGCCTGAGCGTTGCAAGCCATCCTGCATCAAACAAGCCGCCCCCGGGCGGCTTGTTCGTTTCTGCGGAACGGAAAAGACGAAGGGTCTACGCCCCGCCCACCAGCGCCAAGGTGTCCAGCGCGATCATCAGCTCCTCGTTGGTATCCACCACCAGCGCACGCGGCGATCCGGCGACGGTGATGACGCCCTGCTCGCCACGCACGCAGCGGGCATTGGCTTCGCTGTCGAGCTTGAAGCCCAGCAGCGCCAGCCGGGCGAGCGTCTTTTCGCGGATGACGGCCGAGTTCTCGCCAATGCCGCCGGTGAAGATCACGCCGTCCAGTTTCGGCAGGCTGGTGATCATCGCGGCGATGTACTTGGCCAGGCGATGGACGAACACCTCGATGGCGATCTGCGCGCCGGCGTGGCCCTGTTCGGCCGCTTCGGTCAGCTCGCGCATGTCGTTGGACAGGCCGGACAGGCCGAGGAGGCCGCTGCGCTTGTTCAGCATGTCCAGCACCTCCGGCACGCTCGCGCCGACCGCGTCGCCGATGAAGGTCAGCAGGCCGGGGTCGATGTCGCCCGAGCGGGTGCCCATCACCAGCCCTTCCAGCGGGGTCAGGCCCATGGTGGTGTCGACGCTTTGGCCGTTGACGATGGCGCAGGCCGATGCGCCGTTGCCCAGGTGCGCCGACACGAAGCCGCTGTCGGCCAGATCGACGCCGAGCAGGCGCGCGGCTTCCTGCACGACGAAGCGGTGGCTGGTGCCGTGGAAGCCGTAGCGGCGCACCGCGTGCTTTTCATACAGGGACATCGGCACCGCGTAGAGGTAGGCTCGCGCCGGCATGGTCTGGTGGAAGGCGGTGTCGAATACCGCGACGTGTGGCAGCGACGGCAGGCAGGCTCGCGCGGCGCGGATGCCGACCAGGTTGGCGGGATTGTGCAGCGGCGCCAGCCGCACACAGCCCTGGATCGCGCTTTCCACTTCGGTATCGATCAGGCAGGAGGCGTTGAAATGGTCGCCGCCGTGGACCACGCGGTGGCCGACGGCAAAGACCTGCCCGGTCAGCTCGCGGCGGTCGAGCTCCGCCAGAATGGCCTCCATGGCCTGGGCATGGCTGCCGCCGTGCAGCGACTGGCTGGTTTTGCCGCCGTCGGCCTTGATCGTCATCGAGGCGTCGGCCATGCCGAGCTTTTCCGCCAGACCCGCCAGCAGGGTGGTCTGGCGCGCGGGCTCGATCAAGGCGAACTTGAGCGAGGAACTGCCGCAATTGATGACGAGAATCGACTTGGGCATACGGTCTCCGGCCGGTAAGGGATGAACGAAGGCAGACATTACACCGGAATGATGAAGGGGATATTGATTCAGCGCCAAACCATGTCGATTGAATGGCGAATTCCGGGGCAGGGCGGAGGCGTTCGGGTGAAATTTGCCGGAACGCGTGATCTTAAGGACTGATTCAACTCAGGATTGGGAAAAAATCTTGTCTGGAAAACCGCTCTGGTGGCTGTTTATCCGCTGCGGGACGGTTTTGCAAAATAAGCGCCGGCAGATAAAGCTTGCCCCCCCGCGAGGGGCGGGGCAAAATCCCCGCCCACGTCTGCAGTCCCCGGGCTGTTCAGCGCGTGTTTCTTCGATTTCGCAAACTCGTTTTGGCGAGATTCGGCTGGTCTTACCTCTCAACCACGGAGTGTGGGAATAATGTCTGATCTGGCTCGGGCGCAAGCGCTTGGCGCGTCTACCGCGCAGCTTCCCGTTTATACCTATTTCGATCCGGCTTTCTACGAACTGGAGCAGCAGCTCCTGTTCGGCGATGCGCCGCAATACTACGGCCACGAGCTGATGGTGCCGAACGTCGGCGACTATCACACGCTTGAGTGGCTTGCCCACGGCAAGATGCTCAAGCGCAACGAGGGCGGCATCGAGCTGTTGTCCAACGTCTGCCGCCACCGTCAGGCGCTGATGCTCAAGGGCCGCGGCAATGCCGAGCACATCGTCTGCAACATCCACGGCTGGACCTACGACAATCGCGGCCAGCTCATCGGCGCGCCGCATTTTCACGATACGCCCTGCCTCAACCTCAACCGCACCGGGCTGACGAGCTGGAACGGCCTTCTGTTCGACGCCCGCCGCGACATCGCCGCCGACCTGGCCCGCCTCGGCGTCGCCAAGCACATGACGTTCGAGGGCTTTGCCTATCACAACACGGTCATCACCGATTACGACTTCAACTGGAAAACCTTCATCGAAGTCTATTCGGAGGACTACCACGTCGATCCCTTCCACCCGGGACTGGGCAATTTCGTCGACTGCGGCGACCTGAAATGGGAGTGGGGCGAGCAGTACCATGTGCAGACCGTCGGGGTGAAGAACAAGCTGGCCCGCTCGGGCAGCAAGGTCTACGCCGACTGGCACGAGCAGGTGCTGCAGCGCTATCAGGACCAGCAGCCGGAATTCGGCGCGATCTGGCTGACCTACTACCCCAACATCATGGTGGAGTGGTACCCGCACGTGCTGGTGATCAGCGTCGCCATCCCCAAGGGGCCGGAAAAAACCACGGTCATCACCGAGTTCTACTACCCGGAAGACATCATCTGGTTCGAGCCGGAGTTCATCCAGGCCGAGCAGGCGGCCTATTTCGAGACGGCGGTAGAAGACGACGAGATCTGCAACCGCATGCACGAAGGCCGCCGCGCGCTGTGGCTGCGCGGCGAGAGCGAGGTCGGTCCCTACCAGTCGCCGACCGAGGACGGCATGCAGCACTTCCACGAGTTCTACCGGCGCAAGCTGGGCGAAGCGCTGGCACGCTGAGTCCTGCCCGACTGGCCCGAGCCGGCCAAACCCGGCACAATCCCGAAAGCGCGACCGATGTCGCGCTTTTTTCTCTTCGTCTGCGAGTTTCCTTTGTCCCGTTTTGCCGTCCTGTCGTTGTGTCTGCTCACCGCACTGCCGCAGCTGGCTCATGCCACCCGCACCATCGATACCCGCCGCAACTTTGAAATCGACCTGCCTGCCGGCTGGCGAGCCACGCTGGCGGGCGGCAAGCCGAGCCGGGTCACGGCGGCCTACATCCCGCGCCGCAAGACCGACGCCGACCGCGGGCGGGCCCGCATCCAGGTGGAAATCCGTCGCCTCCCCGGCAAGAAGGCGCTGGCCGCCGAGATTGCCCGGCTGCGGCAGGGCGACAAGGGCACCGCGCCGGCGCGCCGGTTCCGGCAGTGGGCGCCGCATGGCCGGCCGCTGACCCAGATCGAATACCGTGACGGCAGCTACGATGCCGGCGGTGCCTGGCTGGTGAGCCGCTATGTGCTGGTTTACCTGCCGGTCGACCGCAAGACCCTGCTGGTGGCGCGTTGCAGCGCCGCCGAAACCGAATTCGAAAAATATCGTCGCGTGCTGGAGAAAAGCTGTCTGAGCCTGGCTCCGGCGGCTCGCTGAGGTTCCGTTTGATGTCGCAAAATTCTGGCGCCGCCCCGCATTGGCTGGCGCGCATCAAGTCCGGCCGGCTCGGTTCGGCCTGGATGGTGGTGGCCTCCCTGCTGTTCGGCCTGATGGGCGTGTTCGTCAAGGCCGGCTCGGCCGATTTCAACGCGATCGAGCTGGTGTTCTGGCGCACCTCGCTGGGGCTGGCGCTGCTTGGCTCGGTGGCGCTGGCCCGCCGGCAGCCGGTGCTGACGCCGCACTGGCGGATTCACGTCAAGCGCGGCCTGTTCGGCTATGTGTCGCTGCTGCTGTATTTCTATGCCGTGACCCAGCTGTCGCTGGCGACCGCCGTCACCCTCAACTACACCTCGCCGCTGTTTCTGGCGCTGCTGTCCGTCGTGCTGCTGGGCGAGCGGCTGACGCAGCGGCTCTTGCTGTCGCTGCTGGTGGGGTTTGCCGGCGTCGCGCTGCTGCTCAAGCCGGCGGTGGGGGGCGAGCAGTGGCTGGCGGGCGTGCTGGGGCTGTGCTCCGGCCTGATGGCGGGGATGGCCTACCTGCATGTGCGCGAGCTGGGACGACTGGGGGAGCCGGAATGGCGGGTGGTGTTCTGGTTTACCGCGATTTCGACCCTTGGCGGTGCCGGCCTGATGCTGGCCGGGCCGGTGCACCTGCCTGACTGGCACAACATCTGGATTCTGCTCGGGCTGGGGCTGACCGCCACGCTGGCGCAACTGGCGCTGACCCGCGCCTATACCGAAGGGCGCAAGTTCGTGGTGGCGAGCCTGGCGTACTCCACCGTCGGGATTTCCGCGCTGCTGGGCTGGCTGGTGTTCGGCGACGCGCTGGGGGCGGACGCCTGGCTGGCGCTGGGGCTGATCGTCGCCAGCGGCATCATGGCCAGCCGGCGTTGACGGTTTCCGGGCCGTTTTAGTGCCGTCCATCGCCGCCGGACGCGATACACTGGAAAAAGAGAAGACCAAGCAGGCTATCGGGGGCGGCAGGCCCCATGGA
>JASLDQ010000229.1 GCA_030151505.1 Chromobacteriaceae bacterium | reverse complement strand
TGCCGCGCTGGCCTGCGGGTGCACGGTGCTGGCCTGGTTGGCGGGCGCCTGAGGGCGGCCAGGCAGCCTGTTCGCTTGCCTTCGGGGATGAGGGCAGCGACAGGCTAAGGCGGACGGACCGGCCCGTGGCCGGAATAGTCGATGGAAATACAAAGACCTGCCGAAGAATGGCAGGTCTTTTGTTTGGCCGGGCCTGCAAGGCATCTCCGGGTGTTCCCGTGGGGGCGGCGGCGCTGTGTCGCGCGGCCGGTCAGGCGGTCCGGAAGCGACCGACCTGCTGGCGCAGCGTCTGGGCCAGCTCGAGCAGTTCAAGCGAGCTGGCACTGGAGCTGTCGGCGGAACGGTGGGTGTCCTCGATACCCTGGGCGATGCGCTCGACCCGCTGCGCGATGTCGTTGCTGGCCATGCTTTGCTCCTGCAGCGCGCGCTGGATCGATTCGACCGCATCGCGCACGGTCGCGGTGGCCTGATCCAGCCCGGTCACGGTGGCCTGGACCTGCTGGGTGTGGCGGGCGCCCTCGAGCGCCAGTTCCTGGGTGCGGGACATATTGCCCAGCGCCATCCGGGTGCTGGCCTGCACGTCGGCGAGGGTGGCCGAGATTTCCGCCGTCGAGGCGGTGGTGCGCTCGGCCAGCTTGCGAACTTCGTCCGCCACCACCGCAAAGCCTCGGCCCTGCTCGCCGGCGCGGGCCGCTTCGATGGCGGCGTTGAGCGCGAGCAGATTGGTCTGGTCGGCGATGTCGCGGATGGTTTCGGCGATGCCGTTGATGCTGGCCACCTTGTTGGACAGGTCCTCCATGGTGACGGAGGACTCGGTCATGCTGTCCGCCACCTTGTTGATGGTGCTGGTGGTGGCCAGCACGCTGTCGAGGCTGTCGCGCATCTTCGTTTCGGTGTCGGCCGACAGGGACACCGCCTGGGTCGCGTGTTCGGACATGACGCTGATGCTGACCGTCAGCTCTTCCACCGCCGTGGCGATGACCGTGGCGGCCTCGCTCTGCTCCTGAGCTTCGCTGGTCACCGCTTCCGAGTTCTGCTTGAGGGTCTCGCTGGCTTGCAGCACCGAGTGCGATCCCCGCGAAATCTGGTCGATCAGTTCGCGCAGCCGGGCCTGCATGCCGTGGGTGGCGGCCAGAATGCTCTCGCTGTCGGCGCCGTTCAGCGGAATGTCGCGGGTGAGGTCGCCCTGGGCGATGCGGCCCAGGGCATCGGCGGTATAGGCCGGTTCCGCGCCGATCTGCCGGAACACGCCGCGGCCGACCAGTACCGTCGCCACGATGACCAGACCGAGGGTGATCAGCCCGACGAGGGCCGCGGTGTGGCCGGCCGATTCCAGCGCGGCGATCAGATCAAGGCGTTCCCGCTCGGCCGTCTGCTGGCTGCGCTCCATCTGGTCGAGCAGGATTTGGCGCACCGCCCGCCATGCCGGCGTTTCCTTCTCGGTCAGGAACGCGGCGGCTTCCGTGGCCTGGCCGGCCTTGGCCAGCGCAATGGCCTGATCCTGCAGCGGTCGCCAGAGCTTGATGCCGGCCTCCAGGTCGGCCGGGATGCTGCCGGCGTCGGGCGCCTTGCGCATCAGCACGAGCAGCTTGTCGACCTGGGCCGAGAACTTCTCCACCGCCTTGGCATGGTTGTCATAGCCCTTGGCATTGCCCGGGTCGAGCACGATGTTGCGCGTGGCCTGGCCCATTTGCAGGCCGTTGGCGTAGGTGTTGGTGGCCAGCCGGTCCAGCGCGATGGACTGGTCGACGAATTCCACCAGATCCCCCTTGTTGCGTTGCGAGGACCAGAGGGACAGGCCGACCAGCAAGGCCACGCCAAGGACGCTGAGCAGACCGAGCAGACACAGACGCGTTTTCAGAGATTGGCCATGACCTGACACCGGAGACCTCGCTTAATAAGGGATGATGTAAGTAATTATACGAATTAATTATAATGAAAATGTCTATTGCTTGTCATGGATCAAAGTTGGGGGCGGGTCGTGTTGCTCGGGGTTGCTGCCTGTTGGCGCAGCGGTGTCACTGCCAGTTGGGATTTTTCTTCAGTTCGGTGACGAGCAGGTTCCGGATGGTCTGGTCCGGGGCGCCGATCCACTGGTAGCGGGCGTACCGGCTTGGAGTCCGGGCGGCTTCGGGGCGTTCTTCTACGCTGACGCGCAGGGCCCATGCCTTCGTGCCGTCGCCGGAGAAGGCGCCGTACATGAAGTGGTTGGCGCAGTCGTGCGGCTTGCATACCCAGCCGACGGTGTAGCGCTTGCCCTCGAAATCGACTTCGCTGACCGGTGTGGCGGGGCCATGGAACGTGCGCGCCCAAGAAGGCAGTCTGGCGGTCTGCACGGCCTTGCTCCACGCTTGCTGGTAGCCGGGCTGCGCCACCAGTTCGCGCAGCGTGGCCGTATCGGCGGGGGCCGCCAGAAGCGGGCTGCTCAGAATCGTCAACGTCAGGGCGACGGGCCGGATGAGTGTACGCATGGCTGGTTCTTTCGTGCGGAAGGGGTATTCCGGATATCGGCGGCAAACTGCGGCCTTAAAGCCGGCGTGCCTCGCGGCATGGCCAGCCCGCCCGGAAAACCGCTGTGGGCGGTGCAGCGTCCTGCGCCTGTCGTCAGCCGCGCCGCAAGGGGACATCCCTGCGAAGCGACCAAGCGGATGCGACGACGCGGCCGGGGCAGGGGGCTCGGGCGGAAGGCAAAAGAAAAACCGGTGGCGCAGAGTCATTGCGCGGCCGGTTTGGCGGACGGGACCGTCCGGATCGTAGCCCGCCATTATCGGCAGGAGGGCGGCGGACCGTGGAGGGGCTGGCGGGTAACGGTATTCCGGGCACCTGTCAGGCCGTCCTCAGGATCGGCAGAAGCCAGCGCGTCAGCGCAGGAGAGGTCTGCGGTTCGGTGTCGTGCACCCACAGCACCGCATCGCCGTTCATGGCCTGAACGAGCAGGCGGCGGCCGGGATGCACATCGTGCCGCCAGGATTGTCCGGCCCAGAGGGTCACATCCTCGCCGGCCAGGGTGATCCAGACCGTGCCGGATTCGCAGTAGAGTTCGCGGGCGACGGCGCCATCGAAGGCCCGCAGCTTCCAGTCGGGCAGGCAAAGCTTGTCCATGTCGTTTTTCCTTTCTCCAAATGACAGCGACAGCTTAAGTGCCGGCCGGGGCGCGCAGTAGCCACACAGTCGAACCGGTTTGCCCGGTACAGTGGCAGCATTCCGCTAACTGTACCGGTCGTTCCGACGGGGAACTGTCTCTATGGTGCGTTGCGTCATTGGGTATGATGAAGCGATGAATGCACGAACCCCACCGCTTTATCAGCAGCTCGCCGACGACATCGCCGGCCAGATCGACGCCGGCATCCTGCGTGTCGGCGAACGCCTGCCATCCTTGCGCGAAATGCGGATGCGTCGCGGCCTGAGCCTCAGCACGGTGCAGGAAGCCTTCCGGGTACTGGAGGATCTGGGACTGGTCGAGGCCCGGCCCCAGTCGGGCTTTTTTGTCGCGCGTCGCCTGCCGCGCACGGCCATCGCCCAGCCGACCGAACCGGTGGAAGTGACGGTCGATCCGCTGCTGTGGAGCTATGTGCAGGAAATTTCCACCGACGCGCCGCGCACCATCCACGGGTTTCGCAGTGCGGCCCCTGCGCCGGAGCTGCTGCCGGTCGCGCAGATGCAGAAACTGATGATCGACTGCGTGCGCCGCCACCCCGAGGCGCTGGCCGACTACGGCTCGCCGGGCGGCATTCCGGAACTGCGGCGGCAGATTGCGCGCAAGTCGGTGGAGTGGGGCGGGCAGATCGCGCCGGAGAACGTCATCATCACCCATGGCGCGATCGAAGGACTCAACCTGGCCCTGCGCGCCCTGACCCGGCCGGGAGACGTGGTCGCGGTCGAGTCGCCGGCGTATTTTTCCCTGCTGCGCTGCCTCGAAGCGATGGATCTGCGGGTGGTGGAAATTCCGACCGACCCGGAGCGGGGCATCTCGGTCGAGGCGCTGGAGCTGGCCACGCGCGACGGGGCGGTGCAGGTGGTGGTGCTGGTGCCGAACTTCTCCAATCCGCTCGGTTCCCTGATGCCGGACAGCGCCAAGGAACGCGTGGCCGAACTGCTGGCCAGCCGCAACATTCCGCTGATCGAGGACGATGTGTACGGCGAATTCCATTTCGGCCCGCACCGGCCGCGGCCGATCAAGGCCTTCGACCGCAGCGGCAACATCCTCTACTGCGCCTCGCTGACGAAAAACGTGTCGCCGGGCTTGCGGGTCGGCTGGATCGAGGCGGGGCGCCACCGGCCCCGGATCGAGGTGCAGAAGTACCTCGGCACCCATTCCACGCCCCGAATCAATCAGCTCGTGCTGGCGCGCTTTCTGGAAAACGGCGGCTATGCCCGCCACATGCGCCAGTTCCGCCGCGTTCTGGCCACGCAGATGCAGGCGGTGGCGGCCGGAGTCGAACGCTACTTTCCGGCGGGCACCCGGCTGACGTCGCCGCAGGGCGGTTTTGTGCTCTGGGTCGAGCTGCCCGAACCGTACGACAGCGTCCAGCTCTTCCACGCCGCCCGTCATGAAGGCATCGGTTTTGCCCCGGGGCCGCTGTTCTCGCCGCGCGGCGCCTACCGCAACTGCCTGCGCCTGTCGTGTACCGCGCCGTGGGATGCCGCGCAGGAAGCGCGGCTGGCGCGGTTGGGCGAGCTGGCCCGGCTGCAGCTGGAACGCGCCGCCTGAACTGGCGGCGGCGGCCGCGGGCTGTCAGAATTCCGGCCCGACGCGGCGCGCTTGCAGCCGCGGGTGATATATCTGAAACGGGCTGTGTGGTCGCGCGGCCCGTTTTTGTTTTCCAATTCCGTTTTGTCGTGGCAGGTAGAGCATGCAATTGTCGATCAACCAATCCCGGGTCGAATGTCTGGCGGTCCACCGGGTGGGCAACCCCTCGCGCGGCGAGCCGCTGCAGTTGTCCGAGCGCAGCGCCGAGGTGGGGGAAGAGGTGTCCGGGCTGATACTGGACGGCTATCTCAAGGGCATCGTGTCGGACAAGAAGAAGCACCAGTTCTTCCATGAAACCGACCTCAAGCTCAACGAGCTGTACCACTACTCCCGCGAATTCTTTAACGGCGAGCTGGATTTCCTGGCGCTGTCGCAGCGCATCGCCAAACACCTGTACGCCCGTTCGCAGCATCCCAACATCAGCGCCGGCGATCTGCTGGTGGTGCTGTTCGACGGCCTGGCCGACGGCGAGCGCAGCCAGCGTGCCATCGGGGTGTTCAAGTCCGAGATTCGCGACGATTTCCTGACCGTGATCGAATCCGACGCGGTGTTCGACATCCAGCATGCGACCGGGATCAACCCGCGCCTGATCGACAAGGGCGCCTTGCTGCTGGAGCACGGCCCCTACGTGTATGCGGTCGACCGGCTGGGCCAGCAGGCCAAGTTCTGGCTGGAGGATTTCCTGCAGGCGATGCGCGTGCCGGACCAGGTTTCCAGCAGCCGGATGATGGCCGAGGTGGTGGAGCAACTGTCGGAGGAAATCGAGGACCCGTTGCGCCAGGCGCAGTTCAAGGACGAGGTGCTGAGCTTCTGCGGCGCGGCCGAGGATGTGTCGACCGGACAGCTGAGCGCAGTGGTGGAGAAGTTCGTGCCGCGCGAACAGGTCAGCCAGGCTTTCGACAGCGCGGCCGAGTCCTACGGTTTCGCACTGGACGAAGAGGCCCGCCTGCCGGGACCGGGCATGGCCAAGCGGCTGGAACGCACCCTGAGCAAATACGGGGTCGGCCATGGCGTCAGCGTCCTGCTGCCGTCGGGCACCACGCTCAAGAACATCCATTCGCTCAACGACGGCGAAGGCGAAATCACCCTGACCCTGACCTTGCAGCGACGGCCGGATTGAACCGGGATGTCCCTGTGGCGGCGGCCGGCATCAAGTGTGTTGCCGGCGCAAGGCGAGGCACGCCGGGCAGGCAGGGAAGGGGCAACGCGGCGAGAAAGCCGGTGCGAGGCCTCTCGGTGCCCCGGACCTGAGCCGGTCTGGCAGGGGCGGAGACGCCCTCCTGCTCGGCGGAGTGCCGCCGGCACCGGTTCGGCTTGTCCTGGAGCTTCTGGCGTTCGGCGTCGATGTCAGGCGGCCTGCCGCTGCCGTGAGGTCCGTACTGGTGTCGAGTGGCACCGAAGTCGGCCCGGATCGGCGCGCCATGCCTGTCTGCCATGGCGATGACCGGTACGGCGGGTTCAGGCCATCTGGCTGATGGTCTTGCGAAAGCGCGCCAGCGCGATGCAGAAGAACACCGTGCCGATGGCGAGGATGGCGAGGAACTGCGGCCACACCACGTCCACCCCGGCGGCGCGGTAGAGGATGGCCTGGCTGGCGGAGACGAAGTGGGTGGTTGGGGCGGCCAGCATGATGTCCTGCACCAGCTGCGGCATGCTCTCGCGCGGGGTGGCGCCGCCCGACAGCAGTTGCAGTGGGATCAGCGTGAGCATCATCAGCATGCCGAACTGCGGCATGGAACGCGCCACCGTGGCGAGGAAAATCCCCATCGAGGTGGTGGCGAACAGGTGCAGCGCCGCCACGCCAAGAAACAGCGCCACCGAGCCTTCCACCGGCACGCCCAGCACGCCCTGGATCACTAGCGACAGCGACAGCGCCGCCCCCGCCAGCACCACCAGCCCCATCGACCAGACCTTGGCCAGCATGATCTCGGTCGGCGTCACCGGCATCACCAGCAGGTGCTCGATGGTGCCGCGTTCGCGCTCGCGGATCAGCGCGGCGCCGGTGAGGATGGTGGAGAGCATGGTGACCATATTGATGATCTCCATCAGCGCGCCGAACCAGGCCTGTTCCAGATTGGGGTTGAAGCGCATCCGCGTCGCCAGTTCGACCGGCAGCGCGCTGCCGCCGCGATGGCCTTGCACGAATTCGTTCACCTCGGTCAGCACGATCTGCTGGATGTAGCCGCTGCCGGTGAAGGCCTGGCTCATGCGGGTGGCATCCACGTTGAGCTGGACCGTCGGGCTCTTGCCCGCCAGCACGTCGCGCTGGAAGTCGGGCGGGATGTCGAGCACGAAGGTGTAGGTGCCGGCATCCATGCCCGGGTCGACCTCGGGCAGCGACACCATTCGGGGTGCGAGGAAATAGGGTGGGTAGAAGGCGGCGGCGACGCGGGCCGACAGCGGCGAGCGGTCCTCGTCCACGATGGCGATGCTGGCCTTGTGCAGGG
>JASLDQ010000198.1 GCA_030151505.1 Chromobacteriaceae bacterium | reverse complement strand
AGCTCGCCGCCGTGGCGACGGGCGAACTGGGCGACGATCGCCAGACCCAGTCCGCAATGGCCACGCCCTCCGCGCGAAGGGTCGAGCCGCACGAATGGCTGCAGCGCCGCGTCGCGCCGGTCCGGCAGAATGCCGCCCCCGTGGTCGCGCACCGTCAGCGTCACCCGGCCGGCGCCGGCGCGCCCGGTCAGCTCCACCGGTGGCGCGCCGTAGGCCAGCGCGTTGTCGAGCAGGTTGGTCAGGGCCCGTTGCAGGGCGGTGGCCGGCACCGCGAGCAGGCAGGGGGAAGGCAGCGGGCAGTCGACCCTGACCGCGCGGTCGGCGTAGGCCTGCTGCACTTCCTGCAGCACATCGGACAAGACGCAGACGAGTCCCTGCGAGTCCGGCGCGTCGCCGCGGGCAAAGTCGAGGAACTGTTCGGCGATGCGGGCAATGTCGTCGACATCGCGGGCGAACCCGGCGCGCGTGTCTTCGTCGAGGATTTCGGCGCGCAATTTCAGGCGGGTGATCGGGGTGCGCAGGTCGTGCGAGACCCCGGCCAGCAGGGTGTCCCGGTCCTGCTTCAGGCGGCGGCTGTCCTCCACCATGCGGTTGAAACTGTTGGCCAGTTCGCGCAATTCCTTCGGGCCGGATTCCGGCAGCTCGCCGGGCGACTGGCCCCGTCCCACCTGCCGCAGGGCATCGACCAGACGCGCCAGCGGCCGGTCCACCTGACGGAACAGCAGCCAGGCGCCGGCCAGCGCGAGCAAGGTCAGCACACCGGCGTTGAGCAGGAGCTGGAGCCCTCCTTCGGGGGGCTTGGGCGGGTGGATTTCCAGCCAGAAGCGGCGGCCGGCATCATCGCGGAAGCCGAGCCAGAATGCCCGCCCGGGACCGCCGCCGCGCACCTCGAGAGCCGGGTCGAGCCGGGCAATGTCGCGCAAGGGCGGCGGCAGGGCGGCGTTGCCGTCCGGACCGGCCTGCTGGCCGAGCAGCGGGGCGGGAGCGAAAAGCCTTTCCAGCGACAGCGGGCGCGGTTCGTCGAATGCCGGTGCCGGCGGAGGCAGATCGCCCGGCAGCAGGCGGAAGGCATGGCGCGGCCCGGCCAGCGGCAGGCCGGCAGGAGGAAGCGGGCCGGGCTGCATCGAGGGCAGGGCATGGTGCAGCAGCCGGATTTTCTCGACGATGCCGGTGCGGAATTGCTCGGCGTGCGAGGACTGGACCGTGAGATGGAACAGCCAGGCGGCGGCGATATGGCTGGTGATCAGGACCGCCAGCATGATCAGCATCAGCCTGCGGAACAGGGTGTCGGTCCACAGCCTCATTTCAGCGGCGCGCCATCGGGAACGAAGACGTAGCCGTGGCCCCACACCGTCTGGATGTAGCGCGGCGAGGCCGGTTCCGGTTCGACCAGCTTGCGCAGGCGGGAGATCTGCACGTCCATGCTGCGGTCGAAGGTGCTGGCATCCCGGCCGCGTGACAGGTCGATCAGCCGGTCGCGCGACAGCGGGCGGTGCGGATGCTGCACCAGCACGGCCAGCAGGGAGAACTCGCCCGAGGTCAGCGTGACCCGGTCGCCGTTGCGCCACAGGACGCGGCTGGCCAGGTCGAGGGTGCAGTGGCCGAAGCTGACCGGCTCGCTGTCGCCCTGCGGCGAGCCGGGGGGAAGCTGGGCGAAGCGCCGCAGCACGGCCTGGATGCGGGCCACCAGCTCGCGCGGATTGAACGGCTTGCCCAGATAATCGTCCGCGCCCATTTCCAGCCCGAGAATCCGGTCGATGTCGTCGCTGCGGGCGGTCAGCATGATGATGGGAATCTGTTCGTGGTTGGCGCGCAGGCGGCGGCAGACCGACAGGCCGTCTTCGCCCGGCATCATCAGGTCGAGCACGATCAGGTCAGGGCGCTCGCGCTCGATCCGGCGGTCGAGCTCGCGTGCGTCGGGCAGGGTGCGGACGGCGAAGCCCTGCCGGCCGAGATAGGTTTCCAGCAGCGATCGCAGCTCGGGGTCGTCGTCGACGACCAGGACGGAGGGTTGGGTGCGGATGGCCATGGCGGATAGTGTAGCGGGCGCGCCGGCCGGGCCGGCACCGAAAATATGCATGAATGTGACTGGCGGGCGGCGCGGGTCACATTTGCTTGCAAATACGCCGGTTTCGCTCATGACGGAGTCACGTTGCATGGCGAGCATCGCCGGGCCGGCCCATGCCGGTCAATTATTGCAAGGAGTCCGCGATGAGCATCAGCATAAACAATGTGGGCCTGACCTCGGCCTACAGCAGTCTTCTGTCGAGCAGCAGTCGTAGCAGCTCGTCTTCCGGCAGTGCGATCCAGGAGGTGTTCGACGCCCTCGACACCAACAAGGACGGCGTCGTGTCCGCCGCCGAGCTGGCCGCCGCCGGCAAGTCTTCCTCCTCTCCCTCGTCTTCCGGCGACAGCGGCACCGGCACTTTTCTGAGCCAGTCCGACAGCGACGGCGACGGCAGCCTGTCGCTCGACGAGTTCAGCTCCGGCGTCAAGAATGTCGAAAAGCAGCTGATGCAGGCCTTCGACCAGATGAAGGTCAACGGCGGAATGCCGCCTCCGCCGCCGGGCGGGGTGCAGGGCGGCGGTGCCAGCGACGAGCAGCTGGGCCGGGTGTTCGACAAGCTGGATACCAACAAGGACGGCACCGTTTCCGCCGCCGAGCTGGCTGCCGCCAAGAGCGACAGCTCGTCCGGTTCGGACCGCGCCGGGCTGTCGGATTTGCTGAGCCAGTCCGACAGCGACGGCGACGGCAGCCTGTCGCTGGCCGAATTCAAGGCCGGCGCGCAGAAGGCGCAGGGGGCCGCCAGCGGCCAGATGCCGCCGCCTCCGCCGGAATCGGCTCAGGCCGGCCAGAACGAA
>JASLDQ010000185.1 GCA_030151505.1 Chromobacteriaceae bacterium | reverse complement strand
AGCAAGCCCGAACGGTCACGCGCCGTCACCTCGATCTCGATGGCGAACAGGCTGTTCTCCTGCCGCCCCCAGGCCGCGGTGATCAGCCGTTCCGGCGAGTCGGCCGACAGGCGCTTGAGCGTGACGCAATTGGCACGGTGGATCGAAACCCCGCGCCCGCGCGTGACGAAGCCGACCACCGGGTCGGGCGGCGCCGGCTTGCAGCACTTGGCCAGCACCGTCATCAGGTTGTCGACCCCTTCGATCAGGATGCCGGCGCTGTCGTGCCCGCCGCGACTCTTGTGGATCAGGTCTTCCGGCGCCAGTTCGGGCACCGGCGCGGGCGGCAGGAAGTCGGCCATCGCCTGCCCCAGCGTGCGCGAGGAGACCTCGCCGTGCCCCAGCGCGGCGAACAGCTCGTCGAGCTTGTGAAAGCCCAGCTTTTCCGCCACCGCGTCATGGTTGGGCTGCGCCCCGAGCGGCAGGCGGGCCAATTCCTTCTCGAACAGCGTCCGCCCGGCCTCGATCGCCACCGGCAGGTTCTGCTGCTTGATGAACTGGCGGATCTTGCCGATGGCCTTGGAGCTTTTCACCCAGCCGTCGTGCAACCAGTTGATCGACGGCTCGCCCTCCTTCACCGTCATGACCTCCACCCGCTGGCCGTTCTGCAAGGGCGTGGACAGCGGCACGATCTGGCCGTCGACCTTGGCGCCACGGCAGCGGTGGCCCAGATCGGAGTGGATCGCGTAGGCGAAGTCGATCGGCGTCGCCCCCACCGGCAGGCTCATCACCTTGCCGGCCGGCGTCATCACGTAAATGGTGTCGGAGAACAGCGCGGTCTGGAACGCGTCGGCCAGCCCAGGCTTGTCGCTGACCTCCTCGCGCCAGTCCAGCAGCTGGCGCAGCCAGGCGATCTTTTCCTCGTACTGCGCGTCGCCCTTGCCGCCTTCCTTGTAGCGCCAGTGCGCCGCCACGCCGAATTCGGCGTGCTCGTGCATGTCGAAGGTGCGGATCTGCACTTCCAGCACCTTGTCCTGCGGGCCGATCACCGCGGTATGCAGCGAACGGTAGTCGTTGGCCTTGGGGTTGGAAATGTAGTCGTCGAACTCGCCCGGAATCGGATGCCACAGGCTGTGCACCAGCCCCAGCACGGTGTAGCAGTCCGACACCTTGTCGACCAGCACCCGCACCGCGCGGATGTCGTACAGCTCGGAAAAATCCAGATGCTTTTTGCGCATCTTTTTCCAGATGCTGTAGATGTGTTTGGGCCGGCCGGCCACATCGGCCTTGATGCCGGCCGCCTTCAGTTCGGCGCGCAACTGCGTCAGCACGTCCTCGATGAACTGGATGCGCTCCAGCCGTCGTTCGTCCAGCAGCTTGGCGATGCGCTTGTAGTTGTCCGGCTCCATGTGGCGGAAGGCCAGATCCTCCAGCTCCCACTTGATCTGCCACACCCCCAGCCGGTTGGCCAGTGGCGCGAAGATGTCCAGCGTCTCCTGCGCGATGCGGCGACGCACCGACTCGCTGGAGACCCGCGACAGCCAGTGCATGGTCTGGGTGCGCCACGCCAGCTTGATCAGGACGATGCGGATATCGGCCACCATCGCCAGCAGCATCTTGCGCATGGCCTCGGCCTGCTGCGACCGCGCCTCCGGAGAGACGGCGCTGTCCAGACTGCCGAATTCGGTGATGTTGGCCAGCCGGTGCACGCCTTCGACCAGCGCCGCCACGGTCGGATTGAACGCCGTTTCCAGCCAGTGCTGGCTGTCGGGACGGTGCTGCGGCGCGACCGCCAGCAAGGTGGCGGCCACCGCATCGGCGGTCAGGTTCAGATCCGCCACGATGGCCGCGGCGGCCACCGCGTGGGTGAACAGGTCCTCGCCGGTCTGCGCCACGGTGCAGTCCTCGTATAGCTCGCGCGTGGCGACAAAGGCGCGCTCGAGCATGACCAGGTCGGCCGCGCTGAAGTTGGCCTTCAAGCTGGCAAGCCAGGCATTGGGGTCGGCGGCATCGGCCAGAGAATCGGCCAGCGGACGGGTGACGGAAACCATATCGGACTCAGCTCTGCCTGCGCGGAACCAGCCCGGCCCGCCGGCCCCGCCTGCCCGTGGCAACACGGACTGGAAAGGGACTAGGACGCGGACGGTCGACACGCAGGTCATTCATTCAAACAAATCAACTCAGATGGCAAACAGCCCCGGGCCTGACAGGCCGGCGACCAGTTTGCGGATCGGCGCCGGCAAGCCCAGCGCCTCGGCCTCGGCCGGCGCGAACCAGCCGTACCCGGTCTCGGCCACCATTTCCGCCCCGGCGCGAACGCTGACCGGCAGCGGCAGCGCGATCAGGCGGAAATGGGTGAATACATGTTCAATGTCGGCCAGGGCCGGGTGGATGTCGAGCACAGTGAAGTCGTAGCGGCCGGCGGCAGCGGCCACCGTTTCGTCGGCACCCGACGCCAGCTCCGGCAAGCTCCACAACCCGCCCCAGATGCCGACGGGCGGCCGCCGTTCCAGCAGGATCCGCCCGGCTTCGTCCCTGGCCAGCAGCCATACCGCGTCGCGGGTCGGCACGGCCTTCTTCGGACGTGGCGTCGGCAGTTGCCCGGTTCGCCCTTCCGCCCGGGCCACGCAGCCCTCCGCCATCGGACAGGAGGCGCACGCCGGCTTGCCGCGGGTACAGACCAGACTGCCCAGATCCATCAGGCCCTGGGTATAGCGCCGGATGCCGCCGGCCTCGGGCAGCAGCGATTCGGCCAGCGTCCACAGGCGGTTTTCCACCGCCTTGTCGCCGGGATAGCCTTCGACACCGTAGCAGCGCGCCAGCACCCGCCTGACGTTGCCGTCCAGAATGGCCCGACGCTGGCCGAAGGAAAACGCCAGGATCGCCGCCGCGGTCGAGCGGCCGATGCCGGGCAAGGCCAGCACGTCGTCCAGCGCCTGCGGAAACTCGCCGCCGTGCCGGTCGGCGATCTGGCGGGCCGCCTTGTGCAGATTGCGCGCGCGGGTGTAGTAGCCCAGCCCGCTCCACAGCGCCAGCACGTCGTCCAGCGGCGCGGCGGCCAGCGCGGCCAAGGTCGGGAACCGGTCGAGGAAGCGCGTGTAATAGCCCCGCACCGTGCTCACCTGCGTCTGCTGCAGCATGATTTCGGACAGCCACACCCGGTACGGATCGGCCACCTGCCATGGCAGGTCGTGGCGACCGTGCTGCTCCTGCCAGCGTATCAGACGCGGGGCAAAGTCACGGAACTCAATTGGCATATTCTTATACACTCCAGGGGCCGCCATGCTACGCCGAAGTCCGGGCCGGATCAAAAGGCCGGCGGGCCGCCGGCACGGGGAAGAACGAAGACAGTCGGGCGAATCGGCTACAATGACGACCATTCCGCAGCCTGCCTGCCGGCGCGCCCGCGCGCCGCCCCATCACCCGGACCTCCACCCATGCTTTTCCTCGATCATTACTTCGCCACCTGCCCGCGCGGGCTGGAAGCCATCCTCGCCAACGAACTGCAGCAGCTCGGCGCACAGCACATCACCCCGGCCGACGGCGGCGTCGGCTTCAGCGGCACGCAGGACACCATGATGCGCGCCAACCTGCATTCGCGCGTCGCCAGCCGGGTGCTGTGGCGCATGGCCTTCGGCCACTACCGCGACGAGCGCGACATCTACCGCCTCGCGCGCGAAGTCGACTGGCCGATGTTCTTCGACGTGGGCTGCACCATCAAGGTCAAGACCGACGCGATCAAGAGCCCGCTGGCCAGCATCGATTTCGTCTCGCTCAAGATCAAGGACGCTATCTGCGACCGCTTCCGCGAGCAGGGCGGCCAGCGCCCCAGCGTCGACACCGCCCAGCCGGACATGCGCATCCACGTCTTCCTCAATGGCAACCACGTCACGCTGTATCTCGACACCTCGGGCGAAGCGCTGTTCAAGCGCGGCTGGCGGGTCGCCATCGGCGAGGCGCCGCTGCGCGAGAACCTCGCCGCCGGCATCCTCAAGCTGGCCGGCTGGACGCCGGGCACGCCACTGTTCGACCCGATGATGGGCAGCGGCACTTTCCTGATCGAAGCGGCCGACATGGCGCTCAACCGCGCGCCCGGACGGCGGCGGAGCTTCGGCTTCGAAAAGCTCGCCGGCCACAATCCCGCCGCGTGGAAGAAACTGCGCGACGCCGCCCGCGCCGCCGAACTACCGCCCGCCCCCCTGCCGATCTGGGGCTCGGACCGCGACCGCCGCACCGTCGACGCCGCGCAGCAGAACCTCGAAAGCGCCGGGCTGGAAAACTGCGTCAACGTCCGCTGCGCCGACCTGTTCAACACCAAGGCACCGGCGCCGGAAGGCATCCTGGTCAGCAACCCGCCCTACGGCATCCGGCTGGACGAACTCGACAGCCTCGCTGCCTTCTATCCGGAGCTGGGTCACTGGCTCAAGCGTGAAATGAGCGGCTGGAACGCCTACCTGCTGACCGCCGACCTACGCATGGCCAAGCTGATCCGCCTGTCGCCGAGCAAGCGCACGCCGCTGTTCAACGGCGCGCTCGACTGCCGCCTGTTCGAGCTGAAGATGGTTGCCGGCGGCAACCGTCGGCCGCCCAAAGACGACGCGGCGGCCTGAGCCTGAATGCCGCGCCGGCCGCCACCGGTCTTACACTCCCCATTGCCGTTTTCATTTTTTCAGGAGCAGAGCATGCAAGGCAGCCAGAAAGTCATCGACCTGTTGAACCGCCAGCTCGCCGGCGAACTGGCCGCGCGCGACCAGTACTTCATCCACTCCAAGATGTACGAGGACTGGGGCTATGCCCGCCTGCATCAGCGCATCGAACATGAAATGCAGGATGAAACCGGCCACGCCGGGATGCTGATCGCCCGCATCCTCTTCCTCGGCGGTTTGCCGCAGATGCAGCCGGCCCCGCTCAAGGTCGGCGGCGGCGTGCGCGAAATGCTGCAGAACGACCTCTCCGTCGAATACCTGATGGTCAAGCAGCTGCGCGAAGCCATCGTGGTGTGCGAGGCCGAGCAGGATTTCGTCAGCCGCGCGCTGTTCCTGCAACTGCTGGACGACACCGAAGACGACCACGCCCACTGGCTGGAACAGCAGCTGCGCCTGATCGACGCGCTGGGCGAGCAGAACTACCTGCAATCGCAAGTCCACCTGCCGGGCTGACGGGTCGCGGCGGACCGGCCCTTCCTGCGCCGGTCCGCCGCCATGCCATAATCGGAGCCTCCCATTCCGCCCGATGCCGCATGGAACCTTCCTTCCTCTCCGCCACCATCCTGCTGATCCTGATCACCGATCCGCTCGGCAACATCCCGCTCTTCCTCGCCGCACTCCAGCGCGTCGATCCGGTCCGCCGCCGCCGCGTCATCCTGCGCGAATGCGGCATCGCCTTCCTCGTCCTGCTGCTGTTCATGTTCTTCGGCCAGAGCTTCCTCAAGGTGCTGCACCTGACCGACGAATCGCTGCGGATCGCCGGCGGCGTGGTGCTGTTCCTGATCGCGCTGAAGATGATCTTCCCCGACCCGGAATACGGCGTGTTCGGCCCCGGCGACGGCGAGGGCGAGCCCTTCATCGTGCCGATCGCCATCCCGCTGATCGCCGGCCCCTCCGCCATGGCCACGGTGATGCTGATGGCCACCAACAACCCCAGCCGCATGGCCGAGTGGATCCTGGCGCTGGCGATCAGCATCGGGGTGACGCTGGTGGTGTTCCTGTTCGCCGGCCGCATCCAGCGCGTGCTGGGCAAGGCAGTGGTCACGGCGCTGGAGCGGCTGATGGGGCTGGTGCTGACCGCGGTGTCGATCGAGATGCTGCTGTCGGGGCTGGCGGCTT
>JASLDQ010000084.1 GCA_030151505.1 Chromobacteriaceae bacterium | reverse complement strand
GTCGGCTTCGACCGCCATCTGAAAGGCGCCGCGCTGGTGCTGACCGGCGAAGGCCGCATCGACGGCCAGACCGCCTACGGCAAGCTGCCGAGCGGCGTGGCACAGGCGGCAGGGACGCAGGGCGTGCCGGTGGTGGCGCTGGCCGGACAGGTGGGGGAAGGCAGCGAGAATTTGCGCGATTGCGGCATCGCCGCGGTGTTCGCGCTCGCGCCGGGGCCGGTCGCACTGGCGACGGCGATGGCGCAGGCGGAGGCCGATCTGGAGCGCGTGGCGGCACAGGTGGCAGCGGTGTTCGCGGCAGGCCTCACGGCCGGCACGGCCACGCCCGGCCCGACCGTCTAGGCCCAGCGGGCGGCACTCCCGGTCGGCCCGTAGTACGTTGCGGAGCGGTCTGGACGGCCCGGATACGGCAAGCAGGTTTTGCGAGCGCCCCCAGGCGCCGGCCCTCGGACCGCGCAAGAAACCGAACGCGGGAGCCGCGCGGCTTGGCCCGCCCCGATGCTCCCCGCCGGAATCGGCCTGACGCGGCGGACCGACACGCAGCCAGGCTGCATACAAGCCGATGGCCCGACCATCCCGGCCGGGCCATCGAACACGAACGACGCGCGCCTCGCACGGGCGGCGCAACCACAGCGCCTTGCCCCGGCGTTTCAGACCGGCCGGCACGCCTGGCGGCAGTGGCCCGCCGGGGGCGCACTGGCGGGGCTTATTCGCCGGATTTCGGCGGGTATTTCAGCTCGATCCCGCGCACGATCACATAGGCGATCATCGCGCACAGGAAAAACAGCAGCATCATCCACGCCACGCTCTGCAGCGTTTCGATCAGGGTGCGGTAAATCTCCAGCACCCAGCGCGCGCCGGACAGGTCGAGCTGGCCGTCCTTGCCCGGCGTGATGTATTTCTCCAGCTCCCACAGCCGCACGCCGCCGGAGACCCCCACCACCACGATGGCGAAACGCAGGTATTTGCGCCAGGCGTCGGCCAGATCGGCGCCGACGATGCGGGCGAGGATGCGCTGGACCGCGCTGTCGAAGAAGCGGGCGGTCAGCAGCGAAGTGGCCAGCGCGATGACGAAGGTGGCGACGAGCAACAGGAAGAACATGATGGCGGTGGCCGGTGACGGGGAATGGGCGCACCTTAGGCGGGCCGGCGCGGGCTTGTCAATGCGGCGGCATGACCAGACCGTCGCCGCTCAATCCTTCGTCATGAAACTGTGGTGAAGCTGGCCTGTCGCCGCCGGAGCACAGCCTGACGCGCCGCGATCCGGCAGCGATCAAACCGCGCCCGGCCGTGACGTCGCCCGACGAAACCGCCGGTCTGGTTGCCCCCGGCATGGGGGAAACAGACCCCGGCCGCGCCGGGCGGGCGATGGCGTCCGACCGGCAGCAACGAGCCTGGTCACCAATGATGGCAAGGTCTCCGTCAACGGCCTCGCCTTCCCGCGCCGCCGGCGCGGCTCAGACCTGTTCCAGCGCGTCCAGCGTGGCCGCCACCAGCTGTTCCATGTGCCCGCGCTCGATCACGTAGGGCGGCATGAAATACACCGTGTTGCCGATCGGCCGCACCAGTGCGCCGCGCGCCAGCATGGCGGCGAAGAAGCGCTGGGAGAAATCGGCGTGCGGGCTGCTGACCTCAAACGCCCAGATCATGCCGATGTGGCGGAAGCCCGACACGCGCGGGTGGCGGCGCAGCGGCTCGAACAGCGGGTCGAATTCGGCCGCCTTGCGGCGGTTGGCCGCCAGCACGTCGTCCTGCTCGAAGATGTCGAGCGTGGCCAGCGCGGCGCGGCAGGCCAGCGCGTTGCCGGTGTAGCTGTGCGAATGCAGGAAGGCGCGCGCGACCGAGTCGTCGTAGAAGGCGGCGTAGACCGTGTCGGTGGTCAGCACGCAGGACAGCGGCAGGTAGCCGCCGGTGATGCCCTTGGACAGACAGAGGAAATCCGGCGTGATGCCGGCCTGCTCGCAGGCGAACAGCGTGCCGGTGCGGCCAAAGCCGACCGCGATCTCGTCGGCGATCAGGTGGACATGGTAGAGGTCGCACAGGCGGCGTGCCTCGCGCAGATAGGACGGATCGTAGATGCGCATGCCGGCCGCGCCCTGCACCAGCGGTTCGACGATCAGCGCGGCGGTTTCGTCGCCGAGCTTCTGCAGCGTCAGTTCCAGCGCCGCCAGCGCGCGGGTCACCGCCTCGGCCGGCGTCTCGTCGCGCTGCGGCAGCGGCGCGGGCAGCTGGACGCCGCCGCGCACGAGGGGGGTGTAGGTCTGGCGGAAGATCGGCACGTCGGTCACCGCCAGCGCGCCGACGGTTTCGCCGTGGTAGCTGCCTTCCAGGTGCAGGAAGCGGTTCTTCCACGGCAGGCCCTGGTTCTTCCAGTAGTGGAAGCTCATCTTCAGCGCGATTTCGGTGGCGGACGCGCCGTCCGAGCCGTAGGAGGCATGGCCCAGCCCGGTCAGCGCGGCCAGCCGTTCGGACAACTCCACCACCGGCTGCTGGGTGAAACCGGCCAGCAGCACGTGTTCGAGCGTGTCGAGCTGCTGCTTGACCGCATCGCCGATGCGCGGATTGCAGTGGCCGAACAGGTTGACCCACCACGAGCTGACCGCGTCGAGATAGCGCCGGCCGTCGAAATCGTACAGCCACATGCCCTCGCCGCGCGCGATCGGCACGATGGGGAAGGCTTCGTGGCGCTTCATCTGGGAACACGGATGCCACACGGCGCGGGCGCTGCGGGCCAGCCAGTCGGCGTTGGCGGAAGTCATGGCAAAACCTTGCGGGGCGACGTTGCGGAGCCGGCCATTTTACCAGCACGCGCCGGCCCGCCGCGCCTTCACTTACCGTCCTCGCGCCACCCCTGGCCCGCCGGCGGGCGGGACGGCTTGGGCGGCGGCGCCGCCGGTTCGGGACGCGGCGCGATCAGCGGTGCCAGCGGCGGCAGGCGCGGCCGGCCATAGGGAAGCACGTACACCGGGTCGGTTTCTTTCTTCTTCAGCGCGTCCAGCTCGTTTTCCAGCTGCCTGAGCTTGCGGGCGCTGTCGCGCTTTTCCTGCTCGGTGCGGGCGGCTTCGTCACGGGCGCGCTGCTCGTTCAGGCGCCGGCTGATGTCGCGGTCGAGTTCGCGGTAGTACTCCAGCTCGGCCGCATTGCCTCGTTCGGTATTGCGCGGCAGGGTCTTGAGCGTCGGGCCGCTGCACGGCTGGTTCTGGTACAGCACGCCGCCGTTCGGCTCGCGGCACTTGAAAACCTCGTCCGCCGGGGCGGCCGCCGCTACCCCCAGGCATCCCGCCGCCAGCAGCCCCGCGCATATGCCGTTCACGTCCGTCTCCCGCCGACCGTCCATCCTCTACGTTAGGCCGCTATGCCAACGGGGCAAGGTTCCCACCCTGCCCCGCGACGAACGGCCATCCGGGTGGCCGGCCACACCCCGGCAGGCTGGTCGCGCCGAACAGTCGCGCTCCCTATACGGCCCGCCGCGACGCGGCCGGCAACAGAGGCCGCGCCCCCCCCTGCCGGCGACCCGGCCCGCTCAGCCGGCGTGTTCCGCCCCCCAGCCGACGATGTCGTCCAGATAGTCGCCAAACATTTCAAAGGCGTGGCTGCCGCCGTCGATCAGGGTCTGGCGGCTGCCGGCGTAGTAGTCGACCGCGCGGCCGGTATCGAGCACCTCGTCGCCACGGCAGGCCAGCAGCCAGTAGCGGCGCGGGTCGATGCTCTCGGGCGCCAGATCGTGCAGGGTGGACACGAAATCCGGCCGCACCACCACCCGTTCGCCGGTCTGGTAGTGGGTGTGGACGCCGACGAAATGGCTGGCGAACTCCCAGGGCCGCACCGCCGGGTTGAGCAGCACCGCCGGCGCGTCCCATTTCTCGGCCAGGATGGTGGCGTAGTAGCCGCCGAGGCTGGAGCCGATCAGCACGAAGGGCTCGAAGTCCAGATCGATGATCTCGGCCTCGATCTCGATCATCGCGGCGAGCGGATCGGTCGGCAGGGTCAGGGCGTGGAAATGGTCGGCCAGGCCGCGTTCGGCCATGTAGTCGGCCATCTGGCGGGCCTTGCCGCCGTTGGGGCCGGACAGAAAGCCATGCAGGTAGATGAAGTGGGGGATCGCGCTCATCACGGCACCAGTACCGTCGAGCCGGTGGTCTTGCGCGCCTCGAGGTCGCGGTGGGCCTGCGCGGCGTCCTTCAGCGCGTAGCGCTGGCCGATGCTGATCCTGACCTTGCCGCTCAGCACCGCGTCGAACAGGTCCCGGGCGGTCGCCAGGAGATCCTCGCGGGTGGCGGTGTAGTGGTTGAGCACCGGGCGGGTGAGGTAGAGCGAGCCCTTCTGCCCCAGCAGCAGCGGCGCGACCGGCGGCACCGGGCCCGAGGCGTTGCCGAAGCTGACCAGCATGCCCATCGGCGCCAGGCTGTCGAGCGAGCCCTCGAAGGTATCCTTGCCGACCGAGTCATACACCACCGGCACGCCACGGCCGCCGGTGATCTCGCGCACGCGCTCGGCGAAGTTCTCGGTGCGGTAGTTGATCACGTGGTCGACTCCGAGCGCGCGGGCGATCGCCGCCTTGTCGTCCGACCCCACCGTGCCGATCACCGTCGCGCCCAGCGCGCGGGCCCATTGCACCGCGATCTGGCCGACGCCGCCGGCGGCAGCGTGCCACAGGATGGTGTCGCCGGCCTTGACCGGCCGGGTGCGCTTGAGCAGGTATTGCGCGGTCATGCCGGCCAGCATGATGGCGGCGGCGGTCTCGTCGGCGATCCCGTCCGGCAGCGGCACCAGCAGGCTGGCGGCGATGTTGCGCTTCTCGCTGTAGGCGCCCGGAGCGCCGTTGGCGTAGGCGACGCGGTCGCCGGGCTGGAACCCGGTCACGCCCGCGCCGACCGCCTCGATCACTCCGGCGCCCTCTTCGCCCAGTCCGGACGGCAGCGCCAGCGGATACAGGCCGCTGCGCAGATAGGTGTCCTTGTAGTTGAGGCCGACGGCGGTGTGGCGCAGCGTGACCTCGCCGGCGGCCGGCGCGGGAACGTCGACCTCTTCCCAGCGCAGCACGTCGGGACTGCCGGTCTGGTGGAAACGGATGGCGTGGGGCATGGGATGTCCTTGTTCGGTTGCCGGATACGCTGATTGTAGCGCGGCCGGCCGCATCGCCCGGACGAAAGGCCGCCGACGCCCGCCGACCATGACAATCAGTTAAAATGAAATACTTTGGCTTTTCTTGTGATTCCTCAATGACAACGGCGAGACCTCCATGGCGGATCCGGGGCTGGCTTCACGCCGCCCTCCTGCTCGCCGTCTGGCTGGGAATGCTGGCGGCGCCGGTCCGGGCGGGCACCCTGTCCCTCGCCGGCGACTCGCCCCATACCCTGGAGGGCAGCGGCAAGCTGGAAGTGCTGCGCGACCCGTCCGGCACGCTGGACGTCGACGGCGCCGCCATGGCGCTGGCCGCCGGCCAGTTCCGCGCCATTCCCGGCAACCTGACCGCCGGCTTCACCCCGGACGCCTTCTGGCTGGCCCTGACGGTCGACCGGCCCGCCCAAGCCTCGCGCGACTGGCTGCTGGAAGTCCAGCCGGCCTATCTGGACGACGTGCGCCTGTATGTCCCGCGCGAGGGCCGCTTCGACATGCAGCGGGCCGGCGACCTGCTGCCGCAGTCGCAAAAGCTGCCGCACAGCGGCGCCCTGTTCCCCCTGACCCTGCCGCAGGGCGAAACGCGGATTCTGCTGCGGATCAAGACCACCAGCACGATGACGGTGATTCCGCGGCTGTGGACGCCGGCCGCCTTCGCCGACAGCAATTCGACCTGGCTGCTGGTGCAGGGCGGCTACTGCGGCCTGCTGCTGACCATCCTGCTTTTCAGCTTGCTCAACGGGGTCATGTCCGGACGCAAGGTGTTCTTCCTGTACGGCGCCTACGTGCTGGGAATGGGCCTGAACTGGACCACGGTCAACGGGCTGATCGGGCGTTTCGTCCTGCCGGAGCACCCCGCCCTCTCCGACCTGCTCACGCCCTTGAGCGTCTGCTTCAACATCCTGATGGGACTGCTGTTCTACGACCGCCAGTTCCGGCTCGACCACTACCTGCCCTGGCTGCACCGGTTCTATGTCGCGATGATGCTGCTGGCGCTCGTCACCATGGGCAGCGTCTTCTTCGACGCCTACGTCCACTTCGCACCGTGGATGATGATGGGCCTGATGACGATCATCCTGCTGTCGTTCGCCGCGATCCGGCAGCAACTGAAGCTGCGGCGGCTGGAAGACCGTCTGGGGACGCTCGCCTATCTCGGGTTTTTCGCGCTGGCGCCGCTCAACCTTCTCAGCGTCACCGGCGTGCTGCAGCCGACCCTGTGGACGCTGGTGTACGCCGGCCAGAGCAGCAGCCTGCCACAACTGCTGCTGCTGCACGTCACCATCCTGCTGGGCGTGCGCCGGGCCGACTGGGAGAAGAAACGGGCGCAGGAGCAGGCCGACCATGCCCGGCGGATCGCGGAACAGCAGCAGCAGGCGCACGAAAACCAGCGCCAGTTCCTGGCGATGGTCACCCACGAAATCCGCACGCCGATTTCGATCATCGACGCCGCCAACGAATCGCTGCGGATGCTCGACGACCACGGCGATGCCGCCCGCCGCCGGCGCTACGACCGCATCGCCCGCGCGGTGCAGCGGATTCGCCGGCTGGTCGAAATGGCCGAGTGTCACGATACCGCCCGCATCGAGGGGCTGAACGCCTCCGGCCTGACGCTGTCGTCGCTGCATCTGGCCGAGCTGGTGCGCGGGCTGCTGCCGCTGCTCAGCGACGATGCCGAAGCCCGCCTGTCCATCCGGGCCATGCCGGACCTGCCGCCCGTCGTGGCCGACGCCCAGCTGTTGCGCTTCACCCTGCTGAACCTGATCGACAACGCGCTCAAGTACGCGGCCGAGGCGACGCCGATCACGATCGACATCGCTTCGACCTGCATGGACGACGGCACGGTGGGCGCGAAGCTGCGGGTGACGAATCAGGGCACCAGCATTCCGCACCACGACTGGCACCGGGTTTTCGAAAAACACGTGCGCCTGGGCGAATCCACCGGCAAGCCGGGCCTGGGCCTGGGCCTGTATTTCTGCCACACCATCATCGCCCGGCACGGCGGCACCCTCAAACTGGAAACGCCGCCGGTCCCGGGTGCCTGCTTCGTGATAACGCTGCCGCTCGTTCCGGCCCGTCAGGAGAAATCGCCACAATGACCGCCCTCACCGCCCGGCTCGCGCTGGTCGAAGACAATCCCGACCTGCGCGACGACCTGCACTTCCATCTGGAGCGCGCCGGCCACCACGTCGTTCCGCTGGCCGACGGCAAGGCGCTGGACGCGCACCTGGCCGTCGCGCCGTGCGACCTCGTGCTGCTGGACCTGGGCCTGCCCGGCGAGGACGGCCTGTCGATCGCGTCCCGCCTGCGCCAGGCCCGCCCGGAGCTGGGCATCGTCATGCTGACCGCCCGCGGCCTGCTGCAGCACCGGCTGGAAGGACTGGAAAGCGGCGCGGACGCCTATCTGGTCAAACCGGTGGAACTGCAGGAGCTCAAGGCCGTGCTGGGCACCGTGCTGCGCCGGATCCGGCTCGCCGCGACGCCGCAGCCGGGCTGGAGCCTGCATACCTCGACCCTCACGCTCGTCTCGCCGGCAGGCGAGCGCACCGTGCTGACCTCCACCGAATTCGCCCTGCTGCAGGCCATGGCGCACAAGGCGCCGGAGGCGGTGGAGCGCCGGACGCTGATCGAGCAGGTCTTCGGGGAAGACTACCTGGGCTTCGACCCGCGCCGGCTGGAGGCCGCGCTCAGCCGCCTGCGCCGCAAGCTCCAGCCCGACGGCGACGCCGAGTCGCCGATTCGCTCGGTGCGCAATATCGGCTACCTGTTCGCCGCCCCCATCCGCCTCTGCGCCTGATCCGCCGCCCGGACAGCCAAATGTCAGAATTCGTCAGTTTTACCGGCGCCAAAACTGACAATATGCCTTTGACTTAAAAGGGACGAAGGCAGATCGATGCGCAAGCAGTTGCTGGTCCTGCTGGCGATGGTCGGGCTGCTGGCGGGATGGATGCCGCTACCGCTGCGGGCGGACACCGGGCCGGAAAAAATCGTGCTGCAGCTGAAATGGCAGCACAAATTCCAGTTCGCCGGCTATTACGCGGCGGTGGAAAAAGGCTTCTACCGCGAGGCCGGGCTGGAGGTCGAGCTGCTGGCGGCGCTGCCGGGCAGCGATCCGGTCAGGACGGTACTGGAAGGCCGGGCCCAGTACGGCGTCAGCAACAGCAGCCTGCTGTTGCGCCGCCACCGGGGCGATCCCGTGGTCGTGCTGGGCGTGGTGTTCCAGCATTCGCCCGCCGTCCTGCTGGCGCGCCGGCAGGCGGACATCGCGATGGTCCAGGACATCGCCGGCAAGAAAGTCATGATCGAGCCGCTGGCCGACGAACTGCTCGCCTACCTGAAAAAGGAGGGTGTGACGCCGGCCGGGCTGGTCCGGATGACACACAGCTTCGCGCCGGACGACCTGATCCGGGGCACGGTCGACGTCGTCTCCGCCTACGAGACCAACGAGCCGTTCTTTCTGGAACAGGCGCGCTTTCCCTACCTGCTCTTCACGCCGCGCGCGGCCGGTATCGATTTCTATGGCGACAATTTCTTCACCACCCAGGAGGAAATCGATCGCCATCCCGAGCGGGTCCGGGCCTTCCGCGCGGCCACGCTGAAAGGCTGGCAGTATGCGCTGGACCATCCGGACGAGATCATCGAGCACATTCTCCGCTACGCCCCGGCGCACAACAGCCGCGACAGCCTGCGCTACGAGGCCGGAAAAATCCGGTCCCTGATCCAGCCGGACATGATCGAACTCGGCTACTCCAACCCGGGCCGCTGGCGCCACATCGCCGACGTCTACGCCGAGCTGGGCATGCTGCCGCCCGCCGCGCCGCTCGACGGCTTCGTCTACCAGGACCCGGTCCTCCCGAAACCCGCCTCGCACCTGCTGGTGATACTGGGTGTGCTGGGCGGCGTGGCGCTGCTGTGCCTGGCGGTGGCCCTGCACGTGGTCCGCCTCAACCGCCGCCTGCGCCAGACCGCGCTGTCCGAGGCGGTGGCCCGGAGCCACCTGGGCGACAGCGAGGCGCGCTATCGCGTGTTCTTCGAAACCGCCCCGTCCGCCGGCGTCGTCTGGACCGAGGAATTCATCATCACCGACTGGAACCACCACGCCGAGCTCACCTTTGGCTGGACGCGGAACGAAGTGCTCGGCCGCCACCTGCTGGAAACGCTGGTGCCGCCGCAGGAACGGCGGAACCTGAGCGACGCGCTGAACCGCTTTCTGGCCACCGGCGTGCCGCCCCAGTCCATCAACACCAACCTGACCCGCGACGGCCGCACCATCACCTGCGAATGGTTCAACTCGTGGCTGCCGAACGCCCCGACGCGGCGGCGCGAAGTCATTTCGCTGGGCATCGACATCACCACCCGTCAGGCCGCCTCCCGGGAGCTGCAAGAAAGCCACGCGCAACTGGCCCGCCAGCTGGAGGAAAACCGGGAACTGCAGGTCAGGCTGCAGGAACAGGCCATCCGGGACACGCTGACCGGCCTCTACAACCGGCGCTATCTGGACGAGCAGCTCGAGGCCGAGTTCGCCCGGGCCAAGCGCCACGGCTACCCGCTGGCCATCGTCATGCTCGACATTGACCACTTCAAGCGGATCAACGACACCTTCGGCCACCCGGCCGGCGACGAGGTCATCAAGGCGCTCGGACACCTGCTGCGCGACAGCTCCCGCCTCGAGGACATCGTCTGCCGCTACGGCGGCGAGGAGTTCGTGCTGTTC
>JASLDQ010000152.1 GCA_030151505.1 Chromobacteriaceae bacterium | reverse complement strand
GCCTCATGCATCAGCAACCAGCGCTTAATGTCGAGATGTGCGCTGTCGGTACGGTGATCGAATCCGCCCAGTCCGCCCGCCGCCACGACCCGGTGACAGGGAATCACGATGGGCAGGGGATTGTTGCCGCATGCCTGGCCGACGGCCCGGGCAACCGAATTCAGTTCGCCGGCCAGTTCGCCGTAGCGGCGGGTCTGGCCGACAGGGATTGCGGCAATCGCCTGCCATACCCGCAGCTGGAATACCGTTCCCGCCGGCCGGACCGGCAGGCTGAAAACATGAGAAGGATTGGCGAAATAAGCGGCCAGCTCATCCTCTGCTCGCCGGGCCAGCGGCGTGGCAGCCGTCGACAGCGGAGTCCCGGCCGCCAGGAAGTCGATGCCCAGCACATGAGTACCATCGTCCCTCACCCCGAGCCTCCCCTCCCAAGGGGTTGCACAGATGGAGGAATATTGCATCGCCACCTCCCGAAAACGAAAAAAGGCGCGAACTTGCGTTCGCGCCTTTTCAGGATACGCTGCAGCGCTAGGCGCTGCATGCGAATCAAGCGGCCTTGACCACTTTCTTGGCCAGCTTTTCCTTGATGCGAGCCGACTTGCCCGAGCGTTCGCGCAGGTAGTACAGCTTGGCACGACGCACGTCGCCGCGGCGCTTGACCGAGATGTCGGCCACCAACGGGGAGTAGGTCTGGAAGGTGCGCTCGACGCCTTCGCCCGACGAAATCTTGCGCACGATGAAGGCGCTGTTCAGGCCGCGGTTCTTCTTGGCGATGACCACGCCTTCGAAGGCCTGCAGACGCTCGCGGTTGCCTTCCTTCACCTTCACCTGGACGATGACGGTGTCACCCGGTGCAAATTCAGGGATCGTCTTGCCGAGGCGAGCGATTTCTTCTTGTTCCAGTTGCTGGATCAGATTCATTTGGATTGCTCCTGTTGTTGTGCGGACGCTTGTTCCTGCTGGTACTCAGCCAGCAGCCGAGCTTCCTGTTTGCTTAACGCGCGTTTTGCCATCAGGTCGGGCCGACGCGCGGCGGTCCGTCCGAGTGACTGCTTGAGCCGCCACTTGGCAATCTCGGCATGGTTGCCGGACATCAACACGTCCGGCACGCGCATGCCTTGGTAATCTTCCGGCCGGGTGTAGTGCGGGCAATCGAGCAGACCGGTAGCGAAGGAATCCTGTTCGGCCGACTGCGCGTCGTTCAGCACGCCGGGCAGCTGGCGCACGATCGCGTCGATCAGCACCATCGCCGGCAACTCACCGCCCGACAGCACATAATCGCCGATCGAGATTTCCTCGTCGATCTGGCTCTGGATCAGCCGCTCGTCCACCCCTTCGTAGCGTCCCGCCAAGAGGATCAGGCCAGGTTCGGCCGTCAACTCCCGGACTTTCGCATCGGTCAGCGGCGCGCCTTGCGGCGACAGGTAGACCGTGCGCGAACGAAGCACGCCGGCATCGCGCTGATGCTGGCGGGCAGCCATGATGGCCTGCTCCAGCGGCTCGACCAGCATCACCATTCCGGGACCGCCGCCGTAGGGCCGGTGGTCGATCGTACGGTAGTTGTCGGTCGCGTAATCGCGCGGGTTCCAGGCGTGAAACGCCCAGATGCCTTGCTCATGCGCCCGCCGGGTTACGCCGTACTGGGTCAGCGCGTCGAACATCGGCGGGAACAGGGTGACGACGTCGACCTGCATCAGTAGTCGAGGCCCCAGTCGGCCACGATGCGGCCAGCAGCGACATCGACTTCGACGATGAAATTGGCGATAAATGGGATCAGCCGCTCGACCTGACCGTCCTGCACCACCAAAATGTCGTTGGCGCCGGTTTCCATCAGCTTGCTGACGGTTCCCAGCACCTCGCCCCCGCGATTGACGACGGCCAGCCCGATCAGATCGGTCCAGTAATACTCGTCATCGGCGGGCTTGGGAAGTTCGGTTCGCGGGATGGCAACGGTCAGGCCACGCAGCGCAAACGCCGCGTCGCGATCTTCGATGCCTTCGAGCTTGGCGGCCAGCGCCTTGGTGTGGACCGCTCCGTCTTCAAAACGGTACTCGCGCCACTGGCCGGGCTTGCCCAGCCACCAGACCGGATAGTCGAACAGACTGTCGGCGTGCTCGGTATCGGCATGAAGCTTGACCCAGCCACGCACACCAAAGGCACCGGACACGTAACCCATCGCTACTAGTTCGTCGTCACGCATGCTTATTCAGCCTGTTCCAGAGAAAATACAAGGCGAAAATCAGGCTGCCTTCTGCTCTTTCAGCAGACGGGTCACAGCCTCGCTCACCTGGGCGCCGACGCCGGCCCAGTAGTTCACGCGGTCCAGATTGAAGCGGACGCGCTCGGTGCCTTCGACGGCGACCGGGTTGTAGAAACCGACGCGTTCGATGAAGCGGCCGTCACGACGGTTGCGCGAATCGGTCACGACGATGTTGTAGAACGGACGGTTCTTGGAGCCGCCGCGGGCAAGACGAATCACAACCATGGTTGCCTCTTGAATTCGGTTAGAACGTAAAACGCGTGATTTTAATGGGGTTTTCGCCAAGGTGGCAAGTAAAAACGGCCGTCCGGATAGGACGACCGTGGGAGGGATGGAAACAAAATCAAGCCGAAGCGGTGCTGTTGGCCATCTCGGAGGCGGGCCGCCCCAAGGGACGGGTGCACAGGGTCAGGCCCGAATCTTCCGGGTGCGGCGACAGCACGAAGCCGAGCCGCTGCATCAGCTTGAGCATGCCCTTGTTGCTGGCCAGCACCTCGCCGAACATGGTCTTGAGCCCTTGTTCTTCGGCGGCATCGAACAACGCGTTCATCATGATCGAGCCGATGCCGCGCCCCTGCCAGTTGTCGGCCACGACCAGCGCGAATTCGCAGGTTTCGTTGTCCACCTCGGTGAAATAACGCGCCACGGCCAGTTGCTCTTCACGTCCGCCGACGGACCGCACCATCACCAGCGCCATCTCGCGGTCGTAGTCGAGCTGGGTAAAACGCACCAGCAGGGGTTGGGACAGCTGCTTGATGCTCGACATGTAGCGGTTGTAGCGGCTTTCCTCCGACAGGTTGCGCACGAACTCCTGCTGCATGTCGGCATCTTCCGGCCGCATCGGCCGGATGATGACCACCGTGCCGTCATTGAGTTTGGCGCTGTGAATCTTGTCGCCGGGATACGGCATCACCGACATGTGCGAGTAGCGTCGCGCGCGCTTGGCCTTGCGCACCACGACCCGCGCATCGAGCGCGATCACGCCGTTCTCGTCGGCGATCAGCGGGTTGACGTCCATTTCATACAGCTCGGGCAGCTCGCACACCATTTCCGACACCCGCAGCAGCACGGTTTTCAGCGCATCCATGTCGACCGGCGGCATGTTCTTGAACGCGCCCAGAATCTTGCTGACCCGAGTCTGTTCGATCATGCCGGTGGCGAGGTAGTCGTTGAGCGGCGGCAACGCCAGGCTGGTGTCGTCCATCACCTCGGCCGCCACCCCACCCATGCCGAACGTAATGATCGGGCCGAAGGCCTCGTCATGGCTGACGCCCACCATCAGCTCCCGGCCGTAGCGCGGCCGGATCATCGGCTGCACCAGAATGCCGTGAATGCGCGCATCGGGCCGGGCCGCCCGGGTGCGGCTCATGATCGAGTCGAACATCGCCCGCACCGCCGCCTCGCTCTTCAGGTTCAGCTCCACCCCGCCAACGTCGGACTTGTAGAAAATGTCAGGCGAATCGATTTTCAGCACAACAGGATAGCCGAGCGCTTCCGCATGTTCGGCCGCCTCTGCCGGGCTATTTGCCAGCCGAGCCTCGTTGACCGGAATGTTGAACGCGGCCAGCACGGCCTTGGACTCCTGCTCCGACAGCACCAGGCGATCCTCCTCCAACGCCAGACGCAGGATGCGGCGGGCGGCGGCCACATTGGGGCTGACCTGCTGCGGGCTCAGCGGCTCCGGGGTCTGCAACAGAATTTGCTGGTTGCGGTGGAAGGCCGCCAGCCCGCGGAACACCTCGACCGCGAATTCCGGCGCGCGGAAATGCGCCATCTGGTTTTTGGTGAACAGCTCACGGCTGGCCGCCACCTTGGCGTCCCCCAGCCACGACAACAGTAAGGGCTTGGTGCTGTCCTTCTGCAAGGTGCTCATCAGCTCGGCCGTGTTCAGGTGATCGGTCCCGACCTGCGGAGTAAAGATCACCAGCACGCCGTCCACATTCGGATCATCCAGCAGCGTTTTCACCACCGTGCGGAAACGCGCCGGGCTGGCATCGCCGATGATGTCGACCGGGTTGCCCTTCGACCAGTTGGACGGCAACACCTCGTTGAACAGGCTGACGGTGCTGTCCGACAGCGTCGCCAGCCCCACCTTCTGCGCGCGCGCGCTGTCGGCGGCCAGAATTCCGGGACCGATGCCGTTGGTGACAATGGCCAGCCGGTTGCCCTGCACCCGGAAATTGGCGGCCAGCACCCGCGCGGCGGTAAACACCTGGGCGATGGAATTGACCCGCAGCACGCCGGCGCGGATCAGCGCCGCGTCAAAAACGTCCTCGCTCGCCGTCAGGTGGCTGGAGGCGGTCAAGCCGCTCAGCGGCAGCTCCTCGCGCCCGGACTTGATCACCACCACCGGCTTGGTGCGGGCGGCGGCGCGCAGGGCGCTCATGAAGCGGCGGGCGTCGTGAATGTGATGGATGTGCAGCAGGATGCCGCGGGTCGAGCTGTCGGCCACGAGATAGTCGAGGATTTCGCCGAAATCGAGGTCGGCGCTGTCCCCCATCGAAATCACGCTGGAGAAGCCGATGCTCTTGGCCTCGGCCCAGTCCAGCATCGCCGAGCACAGCGCCGACGAATGCGACACCAGCGCCAGATTACCGCCCTTGACCTTGCCGGCGTGGTTGCTGGCGTTGAAACCAATGACCGGGCGCATCAGTCCCATCATGTTGGGGCCGAGCACCCGCATGCCGTAATGGCGGGCGATCGACAGCGACTCGCTCATCACCTCCTGCTGCAGGGGGTCTGCGTCGGCAAACTCCTTCGACAGCAGGATGGCCTTGACCCCCTTCTTGCCGCAATCCTTCATCACGCCCGGCCAGGTGCGGACCGCAGTCGTCACCACGGCCAGATCGACCGGGCCGTCGATGGCCCGGACCGAGCTGACCGCCGGCATGCCCGCGACGACACGATGATTGAGGTTGACCGGATAAAGCTTGCCCTTGAAACCGCCGGCCAGCAGATTGGTGAACACCACCTGGCCGATCGAACCGGTTTTGTCGCTGGCACCGATCACGGCAACGGCTTGGGGGGAGAGGAGCGGGGTCAGGTAGTGTGGCTTCATCGTGGTCTGAGCTATCGAATTATGGTCTTGGGGGTGCCGAAAGAGGGATCGAGATTCCGGCAGACGGATCGGCTGCCCGCGAGGATGGCCCGCGTTCAGCGAATGATTACCGGACAGGATTAAGAAGGGATTGCGCCCGGTCAAGCCCGTTGCCTGATCGCGTCCTGCCGCTGTCCGGATTGTTGTTTTTTTGCTAAGGTTGACCGATTTTCATCATGATGCCGGCGGCGCCCGCCGCCCCTCGGAGTACCACGGACATGAGCCAACGCGTCGTCACCCTCGCCCACTACTATACTCAGCCGGAAATCCAGCAAATGGCCGACAAGGTGGGCGACAGTCTGGAACTCTCGCTGTACGCCCGCGATGCCGAAGCCGACGTGATCGTGTTCGCCGGCGTGCGCTTCATGGCCGAGACCGCCAAGATCCTCAACCCGCACGCCACGGTCATCCTGCCCGACGCAGGCAGCACCTGTTCACTGGTGGCCCAGACCGACGTGGCCGCACTGGCCGCCTGGCGCGCGCGTTATCCCGACCATGTGCACGTTTCGTACATCAACTCGTCGGCCGAACACAAGGCGCTGAGCGACTGGATCGTCACCTCGCGCAACGTGGACGACATCATTGCCCACCTCTACGCCGAAGGCAAAAAGGTGATTTTCTCGCCCGACCGCAACATGGGCGCCTACCTCAACTTCCAGTACGGCTACGACATGCCGCTGTGGAGTGCGGTGTGCGAAGTGCACGACAAGTTCAACCAGGCCGCGCTCGACGAAGCCTTCACCGCCATCGAAGGACAGAAGTTCCTCATCGCCCACCCGGAAAGCCCGCTGCCGGTGCTGCAGAAGGCCGACTACGTCGGTTCGACCTCGGGCATGCTCAACTGGGTGAAGGCTTTCGCCGGTGACAGCAAAGCCACCATCTTCGTCGCCACCGAGGACGGCATCCTCTACAACATGCACCAGGCCCGCCCCGACCTCGACCTGCGCCAGGCGCCGATCTACGCCGGCTGCCAGTGCAACTCCTGTCCCTACATGAAGCTCAACACCGTCGACGCGGTGCGCCGCGCGCAACAGGGCGAGGGCGGGATCGCCATCGACTACCTCACGCCGGAGCAGATGGACGCCGCCCGCCTGCCGATCGAACGGATGCTGGAATTCAGCCAGCGCTACTACCAGCAATAAAGGCAGACCGGCCGTGACGCGGACAGCCGGCCGGCCCTGCGTCCGCCCCGTTTTCCCCGACCCGCCCCACGGCGGGTTTTTTGTTTTCGGCGCCGGCGGTTACAATCTTCGACCATTCCCGGAGGTGGCTGCATGAAATTCCTGTTAAGCAACGACGACGGCTATTTCGCTCCCGGCATCGAGGCGCTGGCCCGCGCCCTTGCCCCGTACGGCGAAGTCACCGTCGTGGCGCCCGAACGCGACCGCAGCGGCGCCAGCAATTCGCTGACGCTGGACCGCCCGCTGATGCTGCGCAAAGCCCCCAACGGCTTCTTCTACGTCAACGGCACGCCGACCGACTGCGTCCACCTCGCCGTCACCGGCATGCTCGACGGCCAGCCCGACATGGTGATCTCCGGCATCAACCACGGCGCCAACATGGGCGACGACACCGTGTATTCCGGCACCGTCGCCGCCGCCACCGAGGGCTTCCTGCTCGGCATCCCGTCCATCGCCATCTCGCTGACGTCCAAACCCGGCCAGAATCTCGACACCGCCGCGCGCGTGGCGGTCGAACTGGTCGAACGTTCCCGCGCCACGCCGTTCACCCAGCCGACCCTGCTCAACGTCAACGTGCCCGACCTGCCGTGGGACCAGCTCAAGGGCATGGAAATCACCCGGCTGGGCCGCCGCCACCACGCCGAACCGGTGGTCAAGAGCCAGAATCCGCGCGGCGATACCGTTTACTGGGTCGGCGCGGTGGGCCCGGAGCAGGACGCTGGCCCCGGCACCGATTTCCATGCAATCAAGCAGGGCAGCGTGTCGATCACTCCCTTGCAGCTCGACCTGACCGCCCACCGACAACTGGACGACCTCTCCGCATGGCTGCGCCACTAAGCCCCCCTCCCGCGCTCGGTGTCGGCATGACATCGGACCGTACCCGTCGCCGCATGATCGAAAGGTTGCGCGAGAAAGGCATCCGCGACGAACGGGTGCTGACCGCGATGGCGGACACCCCGCGCCACCTGTTCGTCGACGCGGCGCTGGCATCGCGCGCCTACGACGACGTGTCGTTGCCGCTGGGCCACGGCCAGACCATCTCGCAGCCCGGCACCGTGGCGCGCATGACCGAACTCCTGTTCGCCAATGGCCGCCAGCCCCGCAAGGTGCTCGAAATCGGCACCGGCTGCGGCTACCAGAGCGCGATCCTCGCCCGCCTGATTCCCGAAGTGCATTCGATTGAGCGGATCGCCGCCCTGCTCGCGCGCGCCAAGCAGAACCTACGGGCAGCCGGCATCGCCAGCGTCAAGCTGCGCCACGCCGACGGCAATCTCGGTATTCCCGAGCTGGCCCCTTTCGACGCCATCATCACCACCGCCGCAGCTCTTTACGTTCCGGAGGAGCTGGTGGCCCAGCTGGCGACCGGGGGCCGGCTGGTGCTGCCGCTGGGCA
>JASLDQ010000130.1 GCA_030151505.1 Chromobacteriaceae bacterium | reverse complement strand
GGCGCTGACCATCGCGACAGGCTTCGTGGTCGACGATGCCATCGTCGTGCTGGAGAACATCGCCCGCCACGTCGAGGACGGCATGCCGCCGATGGAAGCGGCGATGCGCGGCGCAGGCGAGGTCGGCTTCACCGTGGTGTCGATGAGCCTGTCGCTGATCGCGGTATTCATTCCCTTCCTGTTCATGGGAGATATCGTCGGCCGGTTGTTCCGCGAGTTCGCCGTGACCCTGACGGTGGCCATCGCCATCTCGCTGCTGGTCTCGCTGACCGCCACGCCGATGCTGTGCGCACGGCTGCTGCAGCCGGACAGGGGGGCGGGGCAGGGCAACTGGCTGATACGCCGCTTCGCCCTGATGCTTGAACGGGTGCAGCACGGCTATGCGCGCACGCTGGGCTGGGCGCTCGATCACGGTCCGCTGATGCTCGCCATTCTGGCCTGCGCGGTGGTGCTGAACGTCTACCTTTATGTTGCCATCCCCAAGGGCTTTTTTCCGGAGCAGGATACCGGCCGCATTGCCGGCAACATCCAGGCCGACCAGAGCATCTCGTTTCAGGCCATGCGGCAAAAGCTGATCGATTTCATGCGCATCGTGCGCAGCGACCCGGCGGTGGAAAGCGTGGCCGGCTTTACCGGCGGCAGCAACAGCGGCTCGCTGTTCGTGTCGCTCAAGCCGCTTGGCGAGCGCCGCGAAAGCGTGCAGGCCGTCATCGGCCGACTGCGCAAGAAACTGTCCAGGGAGCCCGGCGCGCGGCTGGTGCTCAATCCGGTCCAGGACATCCGGGTCGGCGGCCGGCAAAGCGACGCCACCTACCAGTTCACCCTGCAGTCCGACGACCTTGCCCTCTTGCGCCAGTGGGAGCCGAAGATCCGCGAAGCCTTGTCCAGCGAGGCGGACCTGGTCGACGTCAACTCCGACCAGCAGGACTACGGCGCGCAGACGGCGCTGGTCTACGACCGAGACACCCTGGCCCGCCTCGGCCTCAGCGTGGCCGAGGTAAACCGGACACTGAACGCCGCGTTCGGCCAGAGCCAAGTATCGACCATCTATCAGCCGCTCAACCAGTACAAGGTGGTGCTCGAGCTGGAACCGAAATACACCGAGAGCCCGGCCGCGCTGAACAAGCTGTTCCTGATCAACGCCGCCGGCCAGCCGATTCCCTTGTCGGCCTTTGCCCGCTGGGCGCCGGCGAACACGGCGCTGACGGTGAACCACCAGGGCCAGTTTGCCGCTGCCACCCTCTCGTTCAACCTGGCGCCGGGGCTGTCCCTTTCGGATGCCTCGTCGGTCATCGGGAGGGTAATGGTGCAGCTACGCGTGCCGCCCGCAATCCACGGCAGCTTTCAGGGAACGGCCAAGGCGTTCCAGGACAGCCTGAAAAACCAGCTGATCCTGATTCTCGCCGCCATCGTCGCCGTCTATCTGGTCCTGGGGATTCTGTATGAGAGCTATGTGCATCCGCTGACCATCCTGTCGACGCTGCCATCGGCCGGACTGGGAGCGCTGCTGGCGCTGGTGCTGTTCAAGAGCGAATTCAGCATGATCGCGCTGATTGGCATCCTGCTTTTGATCGGTATCGTGAAGAAGAACGCCATCATGATGATCGATTTTGCGCTGGAAGCGACGCGCCGCGACGGGTTGGCACCGCGAGACGCGATCCACCGCGCCTGCCTGCTGCGCCTGCGCCCGATCCTGATGACGACGCTGGCGGCCATCCTCGGCGCGCTGCCCCTGGCGCTCGGCAGCGGGGACGGTGCCGAACTGCGCCGTCCGCTCGGCATCACCATCGTCGGCGGCCTGCTGATGAGCCAGCTGCTCACCCTCTACACCACCCCGGTGGTATACCTTTACCTCGACCGCTTCCGCCTGTGGGCGGGCCGCCGGTGGCGCAGCCGTCTCCCGGCGGCGGAACAGGAGTCCTGACATCATGCCGCGCTTTCCCGTTTCGACCCTGCTCGCCATTCTGCTGGCCGCTTGCGCGGTCGGCCCCGACTACAGCCGCCCGGCCATGACCATGCCTGCCGCTTACAAGGAGGCACCGCCGGGCTGGAAGCATGCCCTTCCGGCCGACATCGTCCCGCGGGGCTCGTGGTGGCAGGTTTACGGCGACGCGCAGCTGGACGGCCTGGTCGCCGCGCTTAACGCTCGCAACCCGACCATCCAGATCGCTGCGGCCAACTACCGTCAAGCGCGCGCCGTGGCGCAAGAGGCACGGGCAGGCTTCTTTCCTGCCGTCTCGGCCTCGGCCGCACTGTCGCGCAGCCAGCAGTCTACCGGCAGCGGTGGCGGTTCCCCGAGCAATAGCCATGTGCTGTCGCTGGACGCCAGTTGGGAACCCGACCTTTGGGGGCAGGTACGCCGCAGCGTGGAAGCCGGCACCGCCAGCGCAGAAAGCAAAGCCGCCAGCCTTGCCGCCGTACGCCTGTCGGCGCAGGCCGAGTTGGTGCAAAACTATCTGCAGCTGAGAGTCAGCGAACGCCAGCGTCAACTGGCCCTTGATACGGTCGCGGCCTACCAGAGGCTGCTTAAGTTGACGCAGAACAAATACGCCGTCGGTGTGGTCACCTCGGCCGATGTCGCCCAGGCGCAGGCATTGTTGAAAACTGCCGAGGCCCAGGCGATAGATTTTGACCTGACCCGTCGCCAGCTGGAACATGCCATTGCCATCCTGACCGGTCAGGTGCCCGCCGGTTTCAGTCTCGCGGAAAGCGGCCGCATGCCGGCACTGCCGGTCGTGCCGGCTGCCCTTCCTTCAAGCCTGCTTGAGCGCCGGCCGGACATCGCTGCGGCCGAGCGCGCTGCGGCGGCAGCCAACGCGCAGGTCGGGGTACAGCAAGGCGCTTATTTTCCGGCGTTGACCCTATCGGCCTCTGGCGGCTTCAGTTCGACCAGTTTTGCCAGCTGGTT
This sequence comes from Chromobacteriaceae bacterium, assembly GCA_030151505.1. Classification (GTDB taxonomy): domain Bacteria; phylum Pseudomonadota; class Gammaproteobacteria; order Burkholderiales; family Aquaspirillaceae; genus JASLDQ01. Next base: position 809 of record JASLDQ010000130.1, on the reverse strand, counting down.
CAACACCCCGGCGCGGGTATGGGCATTGGGCGCCACTCTGGCGGATACGCTGTTCGATGCCGGGGCGCGCTCGGCTCGCGTCGATCAGGCGCGCGCCGCCTACGATGCCACGGTGGCGCAGTACCGCCAGACCGTGCTGGGCGGTTTGCAGGAAGTGGAAGATAACCTGGCCGCGCTCACCCTGCTCGCCGACGAAGCCGCCCGCCAAGCCGAGGCGGTCGCCGCCGCCCGCGAGGCCGAACGCCTGGCCCTTAACCAGTACGGCGCCGGCACCGCCGACTTCACCACCGTCGCCAGCACGCAGGCGAGCCGGCACCAGAGCGAAATCACCGCGCTGCAGCTCGAAGGCCGACGCTACTCGGCCAGCGTGCTGCTGATCAAGGCGCTCGGTGGAAGCTGGGACGGTGATCTTCACCCTGCCCGGAATGCAGGGGCTTCTTCATGAAGGCGTGAATGACACAAGGAAATCCGCCGCTGCTGGCCGGCCGGGCGCCGCTTCCCGAATGGAGGCCGGCAAGAGGCCAGGGTAGGAGGCCGGCGTTGCAAGGCTCCTCGCTAATCTGGCCACCTCTTGGTCTGGCCAGATCATCGGCAAGCCCCGCGACCTGAACGCGGCGTTATGGATTGCCAGCTCTTTGTTGGATGCGCGGTTGGGGCCGGTTTGTTCATCGATTCGGCTTGGCGAAACCGCTGGACCGCCTTTTCTCAACCAATTTCCATAACAGGGCCGTCCGGCCAGCCTTGCTTACCCGAGATGGGTGAGTCGTTCGTGCCGTGGCTCCGTTTCCATTGACGCAAGCCCCTGCAGG
>JASLDQ010000046.1 GCA_030151505.1 Chromobacteriaceae bacterium | reverse complement strand
CCCAGGCCCGCGCTCACGCCCAGCATCTCGCACGGCACCAGCACGATCCACACGATGCCGATCGCCAGCCGCAGCCCGGTCAGCACCTGCCCCAGCACGCCCGGCACCACCACCCGCCACAAGGTCTCGCGACGGCTGGCCGACAGGCTTTTCGCCAGTTCCAGCCAGCTCGGGTCGAGCTGGCGCACCCCGGCAGCGGTGTTCAGCAGGATCGGCCACACCGCGGCGAAGCTCAGCAGGAAGTTGATCGGCGCATCGCCCACGCCGAAGGCCATCACCGCGATCGGCATCCACGACAGCGGCGAGATCATGCGCAGAAACTGGAAGGCCGGCGAGGTCAGCGCCTCGGCCCTGCGGCTCAGCCCCAGCAGCAAGCCCAGCGGCACGCCCACCGCCAGCGCGACGCCCAGCCCGATGGCGACCCGGCGCAGGCTGACCAGCGCGTGGTGCAGCAGGTCCGGCCCGCCCGCCATGTCGGCCAGGCTTTGCAGGGTCGGCCACACGCCGAAACGCTGCGCCAGCCCCTCGGGCGCGAACCAGGCGGTCAGCCCGCCCCACAGTCCGAACAGCACCGCCAGACCGCCCAGCCCCAGCGTCAGCCGGCTCAGGCGGGAATCCACGACTTGCGGCCTCATGCGCTGATGATCTCCTTGCGGGTATAGCCGGCCGGGAAGCCGAAGGCCTTGAGCCCGCCCACCGACTCGATCGCGCGCTTGACGAAGCGGTCATCCACCAGCTCGCGCGCGGCGCGGGCCGGGTCGAGTGCGGCGAGGAAGCGGTTGTCGCCCTCGATCGCCGTGGTCTTCAACCGGCGCACCAGTTCCTCGGTGTAGCTCGGATAAGGGTAGGGCTGGAAATCGATGCGCTTGTCGTCCCACTCCGGATGGCGGACCGCGCCGCTGGCCTGGTAGCGCTTCCACTCAGCGGCACTCGGGTTGAGCACGCGGGACAGCACTTCCGTCGCGTGCGGGGTATAGCGCTGCTTGCCCTCGCGCGACAGCAGGGCGGCGGTTTCGGCGCGGTGGGTCTGGGTCCACAGCTGGGCCTTGACGATGGCGTTGACCACCTTCTGCGACCATTCCGGCCGGTTGTTCAGATCGTGCTCGTGCATGAACACCACGCAACACGCGTGATCCTTCCACACGTCGCCGGTAAAGCGCAGCACCTTGCCGACGTTGAGGCTCTCGGCCGCCGCGTTGAACGGCTCGGCCACGATATAGCCCTGGATGCGCCCGGCGGCCAGCGCCGGCGGCATGTCGGCCGGCGGCAGCACCACCAGGTTGACCTCGTTTGCGGCCGGCGCCCCGCTCTTCTTGCTCACGGCGGTCAGGCCGCTCTCGCGCAGCAGGTGCTGCACCACCACGTTGTGGATCGAGTACCAGAACGGAATCGCCACCGTCTTGCCGCCCAGCTCGCGCACCGAGTTGATGTTCGGCGCCACGGTCAGCCCGGAACCGCTGACGTGGTTCCACGCCACCACCTTGGCCGGCACCTTGCTGCCGAAGCGCGCCCACACCGTCATCGGCGACAGCAGGTGGATCACGTTGACCTGGCCCGACAGGAAGGCCTCGATCACCTGGGCCCAGCTGCGCAGCATCACCGGCTTGTCGGCCTGGATGCCCTCGGCCTCAAAGAGGCCGTTGTTGTGCGCCACCAAGAGCGGCGTGGCGTCGGTGATCGGCAGGTAGCCGATGCGAACCGGCGCGTTCGGCTCGGCCGCCGCGCGGGCCTGCAGGCTGGTCAGGAGCGGCAGCGCGCCGGCGATGCCGAACAGCGAGGCCAGCTTGAGAAAGTCGCGGCGGGAATGGCCCGCGTCATTGCAATCCATGCACATGGAAATCTCCTAAAAAATCAGACGGCGCGCGCGTGCGCCTGACGGGCACGGTGCAGCGTTTGCAGGATGTCGACGCGCAAGGCGCCCAGTTCGGCGATCAGCTCGTCGCGCGGATGCGGCAGCGCCGGCGTCCACTCGCCCAGCACCCGCGCCGGCGCGTCGCCCAGCAGCAGGATGCGGTCGGCCACCAGCAGCGCCTCGTCGATGTCGTGGGTAATCAGGACGGCGGCGGTGGCGTGTTGCGCGGCCAGCCGTACCAGCAATTGCTGCATGTCGGCGCGGGTGGCTTCGTCGAGCGCGCCGAAGGGTTCGTCCAAGAGCAGCACGCGCGGACCGCGCGCCAGACAGCGCGCCAGCGCCGCGCGCTGGGCCATGCCGCCGGATAGCTCGGCCGGGTAGCGCAGCCGCGCATGGCTCAAGCCGACCTCGGCAATGGCCGTTTCCACCCGCCGGAGCTGTTCGGCGCGTTCGCGCGGCGGCTGGCTGGCGAAATCCAGCCCGAAGGCGACGTTCTTTTCCAGCGTCAGCCACGGCAGCAGGGCCGGCGACTGGAACGCCACCGCCACCGCCGGGTGCGCGCCGCGCAGGGGCTCGCCGTCCACCGTCACCTGCCCGGCGCTGGCCGGCTGCAGGCCCGCCAGTACGCGCAGCAGGCTGGATTTGCCCACCCCGCTCGGGCCGAGCACCGCGACGACTTCACCGGCGCGCACGCCCAGGTCGAAACCGGCCAGCACCGGCCGCGCCTGAGCGGGATAGCGGATGTCGATGCCGTGGGCATGCAGCACGACCGGTGCGCTCATGCCGCCACCTCGAGCCCGCGCTTGGCCAGCTCGGTTTTCAGTTGCACTAGGCTCGGCGTCACCACCGGCACGAAGGCGATCTCGTTCCAGCGCCGGGCAAAGCCGCTGTCGTTGCCGGACAGATAGGCGCGGCCGCCGGCCGACTGCAGTTCGAGCTGGATCGCGGCCTGCGCGACTTCGGCCAGCGCGATGCGCAGGCGGAACAGGCTGACCGGATCGCGCACGAAATCGCCGCCGATCACGCCGTCGTCCAGCGATTCGACCAGTTGCGCCAGCCACGCCGACACGGCGGCGGTTTCACCGCCCAGCACATGACGGCCGTCGCCCTGCCGGCGGGCGGCCTCGGCCAGCGAACGGCGCGCCAGCCCGATCGACATCCCGCACTGCAGGCCGAGGAAGGCCGGGCGGGCGGCGGGCAGGAAGGCCTTGGCGGACGCATGGATCAGGTCGGCGTCGTCCAGCTCCACCGCGTCGAACGCCAGCGTGGCGGTGTTGCTGCCCTGCAGGCTGATCAATTCGAGATCGTCGCCGCGGCTCACGCCGGCGGCGTCGTGCGGCACGGCGAAGATGGCCGGACCATCGGGGCCGTCCACCGCCACCGCGGTGACGAAGCCGACCGGCGCCAGATTGGTCACCCACGGCAGCTTGCCGTCCAGGGTCCAGTGGCCGTCCCGGGCCTGGGCCTGGGCCTGCACCTGCAGGCTCTCGATGCCGGACAGGAATTTCATCGCGTTGGACAAGCCGGTCGCGCCGGCGATGCGGCCGTCGAGCAGGCCGGGTAGCCAGCGGCGGCGCAGTGCGTCGTTGGGGCTTTGCAGCAGGTATTCGATGAAGGCGCGCTGGCCCCACAGCACGAAGGCGGCGGTCAGCGACAGCTCGGCCACGGCGGCCACGGCAGCGATGCCGTCGCGCACGTCGCCGCCGCTGCCCCCCAGCGCCTCGGGCACGCCGGCGCGGAACAGCCCGGCTGCCGCCAGCCGCGGCACCAGCTCATCCCCGCCGTGGGTTCCGCGGTCGAGCGCATCGGCGTGCTGGGTCAACCAGTGGTGCAGGTCGGCGGGAATCATTGTCGGCCCTGCCATTGGAAGGCCGACAGTTCCGGATTCAACGGCGTGCGGGCCAGGTTGTTGGCGTAGTTGCACAACGAGGCGAGGCTGACGCCGAGCACCACGTCGAGCGCGTTGGCCTGGCTGAAGCCGGCGGCGAGGAAGGCGGCGAAGTCGTCGTCGGCGACCTGGCCGCGACCGTCGATGACGGCGAGGGTGAAGCGGGCCAGCGCGGCGTAGCGGGCGTCGGGCAGGATGCCGCCGTCGCGCAGGGCCGCGATGACCTCGGCCGGCAGTTCGGCCTTCTTGGTGGCGACGGCGGTGTGGCCGGCCACGCAGAAAGTGCAGCCGTTGGTAGTGGCGGCCACGAGCTGCACCACTTCCCGCTCCTGCAGGCTCAGGCTGCTGCGAGCGTTGATGCCGGAGACGGTCAGATAGGTTTCCA
>JASLDQ010000351.1 GCA_030151505.1 Chromobacteriaceae bacterium | reverse complement strand
AAATCCGGCCCGGCTCGGGCACCATCGATGGGCCTGCTGAGCAAATGGCAATCCCGGATGAGGCTGGACTCGCTCCAGCTTCGACTGGTCGTGCTGGGCCTGCTCGTCAACCTGGCACTGGTCGGGTCGATGACCCTCATCGCCCTGAGCTCGTGGCACACCACCATCCAGACCACCCTCCAGGCCCGCGTTCTGGCCATCCAGTCGCTGATGCAGGCCGGACTGACCGGTGCCGTCGAACGCAACGACCCGGCCGCCATCGGGCAGTTTGCCGAGCAGATCATCAAGCCGGACAACATTCTCTATCTGGCGGTCGAAACCCCGCGGCTTGGCTGGCTCTATCGGACGGCGCGAACACCCTCCGTCTTGCCCCCCAGCGACCATCTCGACCGCCTCGCCGAAGTGCTGGTCGCGCGCGACACCTTGCACCAGACGGCCACCCTTACCCGCAACGGCAAGCCCGTCGGCCAGATTCACTATGGTTTGTCGTTGAGCAATATCCGCGACAGCCTGCTGCACACCCTCGTCCGGTGTGCCGTCGTCGGCTTTGCCAGCGTGGCCGGTTTGCTGATGCTCCAGCTCCTGATCGGCCGCTGGCTGACCCGGCCGGTCAATCGACTGGTGGACGCGGCGGTGGCCATGGAGCACGGCGACTACACCGTCCCGCTGCCGCAAAGCCCGACCCGGGAAATCGCCACGCTCAGCCACCACTTCGGCCAGATGCGCGACACGCTGGCCCAACAGCTGGAGCAGTTGCGCGAACAGCAGCAGACCTTCAATGCCATTGCCGACTTCAGCTATGCCTGGGAACTCTGGTTCGCCCCCGACGGGCAGTTGCGCTGGGTCAACCAGTCGGTCAAACGGCTCACGGGCTACACCGCGGAAGAATGCATCGAAGACCAGACCCTGTTCGTCCGGCTGATCGCCGACGCTGACCGCGCGCGGGTGCTGAAATCCATACGCATCTCGCTGGACAACCGCCATCCGGGCCAGGGCTTCCGCTTCCGCATCCAGCCCAAGCACGGCAGCGCCATCTGGCTCGAAGCTTCCTGGACCCCCATCTTCGGCAACAACCAGTTCCTCGGCCTGCGCATCAGCCTGCTGGACTGTACCGAGTCGGTGCGCAACCGGGAGGAACTGGAACGGGCGGTCTACGGGCTGCAGGCCGCCCAAGCGCAAAGCGAACAGCACCTGCGCGACGCCAAGCGCGAAGAAGCGCGGCTTTCCGCGCTGCTATCCTCGCTGCAGCACGGCCTGGCCTTTATCGACGCGGACGGCTGCATCGTCTACGCCAACCCCCGCTTCGCCGAACTGCTGACCCAGCCCAACCAGGCCGTCACCGCCCACCACATCGCCGACATCCTGCCGGACATGCTGGGCAAGCTCGATGCCTCGGACAACGGCGAACACGAGCTGAGGCTGGACGACGGCCGCATCGTGACCGTCAACCGCGTCCGGGTCAGCGGCATCGACAATGGCAGCCTGCTGATCTTCGAGGACGTCACCACCGAACGCGCCACCGCCGAGCAGCTGATCTTCCTGGCCGAGCGCGACACCCTGACCGGGGTCTACAACCGCCGCCGCTTCCAGATCGACATCGAACGCATGCTCAAACAGGCACAGCGGCGCAAGCGCCCCATGGCGCTCCTGATGTTCGATCTGAACGACTTCAAGCTGGTCAACGACAACCACGGCCACAACGCCGGCGACCAGGTCCTGATCGACATCGCCCGGGTCATCAACCAGACCGTGCGCGACAACGAGATTTTCTGCCGGCTGGGTGGCGACGAATTCGCCGTGCTGCTGCCGGAAGCCAACGCATTCGATGCTTCACGCCTGGCAGAACGCATCGAGCAGCTCATCACCTCGCTCGAATTCGAATTCGACGGCACCGTCCGCAAGGTCAGCGCCTCGATCGGCATCGCCATCTCTCCGGACCACGCCGATGCGGTGGACGATCTGGTGGCCGCCGCCGACGCCGCGATGTACCTCGCCAAAAAAACCGACGAGGGAGGCTGCTGGCGGATCTACTCCCCCGAGGCGCAGGTTCCTCCGTCCCTCGGTACCCTGCACGCCCGCACCTATCCGCACGAATCGCGTTTCGAACCGACCGTGATTGCCGACAAGCAGGAGTAGCCGGACGAGGCCATGGCCTGCGGGCCTTGCATCGCCGCGCAGCGGTTTCCGGGCCGACGGGTTTCAGCGCATAATCCCGTCTTCACCCCTCATGGAAATACCGGGCTTGTGTACCGCCTGATTTCCCGCAACAAACCGGCAACAATACCTTGTTACCCTTAGCGCAAGGACGCGATATGGCACGCATGATTCACTGCATCAAACTGGGCCGCGAGGCCGAAGGCATGGACTTTCCCCCCCTGCCGGGCGAACTCGGCAAAAAGCTGTACGACAATGTTTCGAAAGAAGCCTGGCAAGCCTGGCTCAAGCACCAGACCATGCTGATCAACGAAAACCGGCTCAATCTGGCCGACCCGCGTGCCCGCCAGTACCTGACCCAGCAATTGCAGAACTACTTCTTCGGCAACGGTGCCGAAATGCCGGCTGGCTACGTCGCTCCGCAAGCCTGAGCGCCATCCCAAAGCCTCGGTAACTGGCCCTCGCAAGAGGGCTTTTTCATCTCGACTTCGTAACAGGATCCAATGTGGGCGTCTCTTCTGATTTGCTGCTGAACCGTGAACTCGGTCTGATCGAATTCAACCGCCGGGTGCTGGCGCAAGCCGAGGACGCGTCACTCCCCCTGCTGGAACGACTCAAGTTCATCTGCATCGTGTCGTCCAATATGGACGAATTCTTCGAGGTCCGGGTCGCCTGGCTCAAGGACAACGCTGAACACAACCCCGACCGCATACTGGCCGACGGCTCGACCCCGGCGCAGGTGCTGGCCCGCGTGTCGCTGGCGGCGCACGAACTGGTCGAGCGGCAATACCACATCCTGCGCGAAACCATGCTGCCGGCGCTGGCCGAGCAGGACATCCACTTCCTGCGCCGCGGCACCTGGACCGCCGAACAACGCCAGTGGATCCGCGACTACTTCTTCCGCGAAGTGCTGCCGGTGCTGACCCCGATTGGGCTGGACCCGTCGCACCCCTTCCCCAAGCTGCTGAACAAGAGCCTCAACTTCGCCATCGAACTGGAAGGCCGTGATGCCTTCGGCCGCAACTCCGGCATCGCCATCGTGCAGGCGCCGCGCATCCTGCCGCGCGTCATCCGCTTGCCCGAGAATCTGGCCAGCAAGAACAGCTTCATCTTCCTGTCGTCGGTCGTGCACCAGCATATCGACGAGCTGTTCGCCGGCATGACGGTCAAGGGCTTCTACCAGTTCCGCGTGACCCGCAACAGCGAGCTGACGGTCGAGGAAGAGGAACTGAAGAACCTGCGCACCGCGCTGCAGGGCGAACTGCGCCAGCGCCAGTATGGCGAGGCGGTGCGGCTGGAAATCGCCGAGAACTGCCCGGCGCACATGGAAGACTACCTGCTGTCGCAGTTCAACCTGCAGCGCGAGGACATCTACCGAGTCGACGGCCCGGTCAATCTGGTGCGGCTGATGCAGGTGCCCGACATGGTCGAAGCTCCACGCCTCAAGTTCCCGGCCTTCGTCGCGGCGCTGCCGGTCGCGCTGACCAAGAAGGCCGACCTGCTCGGCGCCATCCGCAAGCAGGACATCCTGCTGCACCACCCGTTCCAGACTTTCCAGCCGGTCATCGACCTGCTCAATATCGGCGCGACCGATCCGCAGGTGGTGGCGATCAAGATGACGGTCTACCGTACCGGCACCGAATCGGCGCTGATGGAATCGCTGATCGCCGCCGCGCGCGCCGGCAAGCAGGTCACCGTCATCGTCGAGCTGATGGCCCGCTTCGACGAGGAAGCCAACATCAGCTGGGCCTCGCGCCTCGAGGAGGCCGGCGCCCACGTCGTCTACGGCGTCTACGGCTACAAGGTTCACGCCAAGATGCTGATGATCGTGCGGCGCGAGGACGGCGCGCTGCGCCGCTACGTTCACCTCGGCACCGGCAACTACCATCCGCGCACTGCGCGGCTGTACACCGACTTCGGCCTGATGACCTGCAACGAGGACATCGCCAACGACGTCAACGACCTGTTCGTGCAGATCACCGGGCTGGGCCGCGCCAGCAAGCTCAAACACCTGCTGGCCTCGCCGTTCACCCTGCATCCCGGCATGGTCGAGCGCATCCAGCGCGAAGCCGAGCACGCCCGTGCCGGCAAGCCGGCCCAGATCATCGCCAAGATGAACGCCCTGCTGGAGCCGCAGATCATCGACGCGCTCTACCAGGCCAGCCAGGCCGGGGTCAAGATCCAGCTGATCGTGCGCGGCGTGTGCGCCTTGCGCCCCGGCGTCGAGGGGATCTCGGACAACATCACCGTGCGCTCCATCGTCGGACGCTTCCTCGAACACACCCGCATCTTCTATTTCAAGAACGAAGGCCGCGAAGACCTGTTCATCGCCAGCGCCGACTGGATGGGCCGCAACTTCTTCCGCCGCATCGAAACCTGCGTACCCATCCTCGACAAGCGCCTCAAGCAGCGCATCATCCGCGAAGGCCTGCGCCCCTATCTGGCCGACAACGTCAACGCCTGGGAAATGAATGAACACGGCAGGCCGGGAATGGCGGGCAGAAGGCAGCCGGCCAGCCCC
>JASLDQ010000215.1 GCA_030151505.1 Chromobacteriaceae bacterium | reverse complement strand
GAAGGACTGGCCGAGCTTTTCCCGCAATCGAATCTGGTGCGGGAAATGGGCATCCAGTCCTATGTCGGCGTGCGCCTGGTCGACTCCTTCGGCGAGGTGATCGGCCTGATCGCCGCGCTGTGGCGCGCGCCGCTGAAGGAGGTCAGCCGGGCTGAAACCACCATGCGCCTGTTCGCCACGCAGGCGGTGGCCGAGCTGGAACGCAAGAAGATCGTCGACGATCTGTGCCGCGAGAAGGAAACTGCCCGGCGCTATCTGGACGTGATCGGCAACATTCTGGTCGTGCTCGACCCCAACGGGGTGGTGCGGCTGATCAACCGGCGCGGGTGCGAGCTGCTGGGCTGCGACGAGGACGAGGTGATCGGCCGCAACTGGTTCGACGCCTTCGTGCCGGAGGACGAGCGCCAGGAGGTGCGCCAAGCCTCGCGCGAGTGGCAGCAGCGCGAGGATGGCTGCATTGCCTGCAGCCTGAGCCCGGTCCTGACCCGGGACGGGCGCAGGCGCATGTTGAGCTGGCAGGACATGCTGGTCCGCCGCGAGGATGGCAGCATCGAGGCCGTTTACAGCTCGGGCGAGGACATTACCGACCGGTTGAGCGCCGAGGCTGCGGTCAAGCGTGAGCAGGAGCGCTTCCTGCAGGTCTTCCTTGCCATGCCCGATCCGATGCTGATCGTGCAGTTGCCCAGCTTCCAGATGATCGCCGCCAATCGCGCGCTGGCCGACCTGTCCGGCTTCGATCTGGCGGAACTCCACGGCAAGGTGACACAGGATTTCGCTCGCTGGTGCGATGTCGGGCGGCGGGCGGAAATGACCCGCTTGCTGCTGGCGCGCCGGAACGTGCGCAACTTCAAGGCGGACTTCGTCGACAAGGCCGGCTCAGTGAAGAAGATGCTGCTCTCGGTCGAGCATATCGGGCTGGCCGAAGGGGAGTGCGCGGTGGTGCTGGTGCGGGACGTGACCGAGCTCAGGCAGGCCGATGATGAGCGGCATGCTCTGGAAATACGCCTGCAGCAGGCGCAGAAGATGGAGTCGATCGGTTTGCTGGCTGGCGGTATCGCCCACGATTTCAATAATCTGTTGGCGACCATGCTGGGATATGCCGAACTGGCCCGGACGCGTTTTGCGCCGAAGCAGGCAGAGCTGACGCCGTATCTGGACGAGATTCTGACCGCCGGCAACCGGGGACGTGATCTGGTGCAGCAGCTGCTGGCGTTCAGCCGCGGCAGCGAAACCAACGCCGGGAGCCTGCAGATTGCACCGATCATCGAGGAAGTGGTGCGCCTCCTGCGATCCACCCTGCCGACCAGTGTCGGCATCGAGTGTGAGCTGGACGTCGCGCTGCCGATGGTGAGGCTGGGCCAGGTCCAGCTGCACCAGATTCTGATGAATCTGGGGATCAATGCCCGCGATGCGATGGGTGGCCGGGGACGGTTGCGCATTCGCGCCTACGCCGCCTCGCTGGATGGTGAGCATGTGTGCGCCTCATGCCGGCAGGGTTTTGGCGGCGAGATGGTGGTGGTGGAGGTTGGCGACGATGGCTGCGGGATCGACGCGGAAACGCGGCGGCGGATGTTCGAGCCCTTCTTTACCACCAAGCCGATGGGGCAGGGCACGGGCCTGGGGCTGGCGGTGACGCACGGCATCCTGCACGGTCACGGCGGCCATCTGGAACTGGACAGTGCGCCGGGCCATGGCAGCGTTTTCCGCTTGTACCTGCCCGCGCTGGCCGGGACGGAGGCAGTGCCGTCCCGCGTTGTCCCTGCCGGTGCGACGTTCCAAGGGCCGTTGTCGGCCTCGGTGCTGGTGGTGGATGACGAACCGGGCGTGGCCCGCTATCTGGCCGAGTTGTTTGGCCAGCACGAATGTCTGGTAGAGGTCCATACCGATCCGGCGGCGGCGCTGGAGGCCTTCCGCGCCAAGCCGCACCGCTACGACCTGATCGTGACCGACCAGACCATGCCGGGCTTGTCGGGCGTCGAACTGGCCGGCCTGCTGCGGCAGGTAAGGCCGGACATCCCGGTCATCCTGTGCACCGGCTACAGCGCCGATCTTGACGAAAGCCGGGCGACGGCGCTGGGCATCGACCGTTATCTGGAAAAACCGGTAGCGGCCGAGGTGCTGCTGAACGCGGCGGCGGAAGTGCTGGGCTAGCGCTGGTGCTCCAGCCCGGCCGTCAGCTTGACCAGCTCCACCACTGAATTCACATGCAGCTTCTCCATCAGGCGTGCCCGGTGGTTTTCCACCGTGCGCACGCTGATGTCGAGTTTTTCGGCGATTTCCCGGCTGGACAGGCCGTCTGTGACGAGTGACACGATTTCCCGTTCCTTGCCGGTCAGCAGCGTCAGACGGGCGGAACGGGTTTCCTGCTCCCGTTGCCGGTTCAGCGCTTCGCGGCTGCGGACCAGCGCGGACTGGATGCGTTCCAGCAGGGTTTGCATGCTGAACGGCTTTTGCAGGAAGTCGTAAGCGCCGCGCTGCATGGCTTCGACCGCCACGGGAACGTCGCCATGACCAGAGATGAAGATGATGGGGAGGTTGGGGTTGCGCTCGCACATGCGGCGCTGCAATTCCATGCCGCTCATGCCCGGCATGCGCAGGTCGGTCACCAGGCACTCTTCTCCGCCGGGTTTGTAGGCCGAGAGAAATTCGTCCGGCGATGCATAGGCTTGCACGTCGACATCAATGGTTTCTACCAGATGCCGGAGCATTTTCAGGACGGACACGTCGTCGTCAACCAGATACACGCGGCTGCGAAGTCGGGCTTTCAAGTGGAATCCCTCTATAAGGATGGCCGGAACAGCTTCGCAGTCCTTAAGGGGCCGCCGACCGAGCCGCTGTTTCATTGAGTTGCGGTAGCTGCCTGTTTCAGCGCTTCTCTGTAGCAGGCACCCGGCGGCGGAGTCCGCGCCGGGCTTCTTGGCGGTTCTTGGCTTCTCTTAATGGCGCAGTCAGATTCTGCGAGGCCGAATTATTCGCTGCGCATGTTGACTTAAGCAAGGTTGCTTGGTCAACCCACGGGATGCAGTAATCCTGCAGGGTACCAATCTCGTATTACAGGTTTTGGGGAGAAACTTGCATTTTGTGAAAGGTGCTGGCATAGTACGCACCTCGTCGCATTTTTGCAGTATAAATGCGGGAATATAAGCAGGGTTACGTTTAAAAACTCTGCAAAAATATGCTTTTGAAAAATTAAGTATCAAGATTAAGCATATATGCACCCGTAGCTCAGTTGGATAGAGTATCTGGCTACGAACCAGAGGGTCGGGCGTTCGAATCGCTCCGGGTGCACCATATGTCCCCATCGTCTAGAGGCCTAGGACACCGCCCTTTCACGGCGACGACCGGGGTTCGACTCCCCGTGGGGACGCCAGTCATTGAAAAGCCGCTTCTTTCGGAGAAGCGGCTTTTTTCATGCCGTAGCGCTGGGGATGCGGGCGCGGAATTCCGCGCCGGCCGCGTTGTCGAATCCCTGCAGGCCCTGATCGGGATTGGTGGTCAGGGCTGGGCCGTGGATTGGCTGGATGGCGTCTGCTGGTGCGGTGCCGGGCAAACCGGCATTGGGCGCGCTTGGCCTTGCCGGCTCATTGCATTTTTCTTTCCTGGACACTCGTCCACGGCAGGGGCGGGGCCACCAGCGGCGCGCCCTCGTAGTCTTCGACGCGGCCGAAGCGGGCATGGCCGGTTTCCCAGTCGCGCTGGGCCTGGGCGATCTCGGCCTTGCTGTGGCCGACAAAATTCCACCAGACCAGTATTTCTTCAGCAAAGGGCTCGCCTCCCAGCAGGAGCGCCCGCGTCCCGGCTGCGAATCGAATGTCCAGTGTCTCGGCACCCGCGCCCAGATAGGCCAGCTCATTGGTCGCGAAGCGCTCGCTGCCAATTTCGACCCATCCTTCCAGCGGCAGAATGCCGTATTCGAACGCAGGGTTGAGCGGCAGGTTCAGCTGGACTTCCCTTGCGCAGGACAAATCCACCCCCACCAGCGGCGAGTGGAGCCGGGTGGGCGCGGTGTAGGG
>JASLDQ010000149.1 GCA_030151505.1 Chromobacteriaceae bacterium | reverse complement strand
GCCCGCACCACCACTTCGCCCTGGCGCTTGCTGTCGTGCGCCACGTCCTGCAGGTTTTCGTCGACGATGCGCAGGTCGACGGTCGGTACCGCGCGGCCGGTGCGAATGCGCAACGGCGCCTGCTCGGCCGGCAGCAGCGCGGCCTCCGCGCTGGTGAGGTGGGACAGCGTCATCACCGGGCAGGTCTCCGACATGCCGTAGCCGACGAACACGTCGATGCCGCGCTCCAGCGCCGCCAGCGCCAGCCCTTCGGTCATGGCCGAACCGCCTATCACCATCTTGAGCCGGCCCAGGTCGATGCCTGCACCTCTGGGGCTGTTGAGCAGCATGTGCAGGATGGTCGGCACGCACTGCGAGAACGTCACCCCCTCCCGCTCGATCAGCGTCAGCAGCACGTCGGGCAGGTAGCGGCCCGGGTAGACCTGCTTGATTCCGAGCAGGGTGGCGATATAGGGGAAGCCCCAGGCATGCACATGGAACATCGGCGTGATCGGCATGTATACGTCTTCGCGATGCAGGCGGCCGTGCGCCGGCGCCGCGCTCAGCCCCAGGCCGACGCCGAGCGAATGCAGCACCAGCTGGCGGTGGCTGAAGAACACGCCCTTGGGCAGACCGGTGGTGCCGGTGGTGTAGAAGGTGGTGGCGCGGGTGTTCTCGTCGAAATCGGGAAAGTCGTACTGCGGCACCTGCGCGGCCAGCAGCGCTTCGTATTCGGCCGTGCAGCCGGCGGCGGCCGGGTCGAGCGGCTCGCCGTCGTTGAGCAGGACGAAGGTGTCGACCGACTCGATTCCGGCGCGGATGGTTTCCAGTACCGGCAGGAATTCGGCGTTGACCAGCAGCACCTTGGGACGGGCGTGGTTGAGGGTGTAGAGGATCTGGTCGGGCGACAGGCGCACGTTCACGTTGAACAGCACCGCGCCCATCATCGGCACGGCCAGATAGTTTTCCAGATAACGGTGGCTGTCCCAGTCCATCACCGCCACCGTGTCGCCGTGTCCGATGCCGAAGCCGGCCAGCGCGCGGGCGTACTGCTGCAGGCGCGCATACATCTGGCGATAGGTGAAGCGGGCGCGGTCGGCATAGACGATTTCCTGCTCGGGCGCCTGCACCAGCGTGGTATTGAGAAGCTGTTTGATCAGCAGCGGGAAGGCGTGGGCGGACGGGGCGGCGTGGGACGGGCGGTCGTCGGTCATGCGGGTTCTCCGGTGTAGAGGCGGGGTGATAAAGCCTGACTGCCGCCGGCGCATCCCGCTTGCGACCGGGGCTTACCGGATATTACCCCGCGCCGGCGATTTTTCGAACGGCCGTTTCAATACAGGTCGCGCCGGTAGCGCCCGGCTTCGGCGAGCTGTTCGAGGCAATCTCGCCCGAGCAGCTCGGCCAGCGCGGCATCCACTTCACGCCCCATGCCCTCCAGGCTGCCGCATAGATAAATGGCCGCGCCGTCGCGCACCCAGTTTTCCAGTTCGTCGGCCGCCTCGCGCAGCCGGTGCTGCACATAGACCTTGTCGGCCTGATCGCGCGAGAAGGCCAGATCAAGGCGCTCCAGGTGGCCGCAACGCAGCCAGTCCTCCAGTTCCTCGCGGAAGAAATAATCCCGTTCCCGCTGGCGCTCGCCGAACAGCAGCCAGTTGCGGGACGCGCCGGCTCCGGCACGGGTCCGCTCGCGCAGGTGGCCGCGCAGGCCGGCCAGTCCGGTACCGTTGCCGATCAGGATCATCGGCGTCGTCCAGTCCGGGCCATGGAAGGCGGGATTGTCCCGCACCCTCAGCGCGATCTCGCCACCCTCTTCCGCCCAGCGGCACAGCCAGCCCGACCCCAGCCCCACACGGCCGTCCGGGTGCCGCATCTGGCGGACCAGCAAATCCAGTCCGCCATCGGCCGGGACCGAGGCAATCGAATATTCGCGGTGCGGCAGCGCCGGCAACCGCCCGAGCAGTGCCGGCAGCGCCAGCCCGGCCAGCGCCTGCCATTCCGCTTCGGTCTGCGGCAAGCGCCGTTCGGTCAGCACCTCGCCCAGAACGCGCTCGCCTGCCGCCGTTTCCACCGGCGCCGCGCCGTCCAGCTGCAGGCGCTGCAGGCATCGCCTGACCGATCCGGCGTCGTTGCGCGGACCGATTTCGGCGATGTCGCCGGCCCGCCACTCCGGCGCATCAGCCGGCGGCTGCAGGCTCAGATGAAACACCGGTTCGCCGCCGCTGCCCGGGTTGAGGCAGCGGCGTTGCCGCAGCGTCCAGCGCTGATAGGACGGCGGCTGCCAGTCGGCGAAATCCGTCGCGCCGCCGAGCAGGCCGAGCTGGTGCTGCCAGTGGAGTAGCGCGCCGCCATCGCTCCGGTCGACCTCGACCCGGTCGAACATCGCCTCGCCGCCCTGCTGCTGCAGCCAGTGTTCGACCCGGCGGGCGAAACCGCAGAAGTGGCGATAGCCACGGTCACCCAGCGCGAGAACGGCGTAGTGCAGGTGCGACAAGTCCAGCGGACGGCCGAGCAGCCGGCCGGCAAAAACCGCCCCGTTGTCCGGCGCCTCGCCCTCGCCATAGGTGCTGAGCACCAGCAGCAGCCGGCGCGCAGCGGTCAGCCGGGCACGATTGAGCTGGTTGAGCGGCAGCATCTGAACGCTCAGCCCGCCGGCCTGCAGCTGTTCGGCGCTGCGGCGGGCCAGCTGCGCCCCCTGCCCGCTCTGGCTGGCGAACACGATCAGCACGTCACCGGCGCCGGTCCCGACCACCGCCTGCCGGCAGCGCCAACGCCGGTAAATCGCAGCGCAGCCGGCCAGATACAGCGACACCAGCAGGACGGGGAGCCACTCGCGCGGCACGGCAGCCCCGCCCGAAGCGGTCGACAGTGTGTCGGCCCATGCCGCCGGGGCCAGGCCGGCGGCCGCCAGGCATCCCGGCCAGTGCCGGCGAAAGAAGGAAATCGGGCTCACGGAAAAGACTCGGAAAGAAAAATCGGATGCCTGCAAACGGAATAAGTCATGCGCGTTGGGGCGCGGCCGGCGGCAACGGTATGGCGGCGGCGATTCCGCCGCCTCGCCGAACGGGATTGAGGCGCAGCGGGCCAGTCCCACCGGGGGTGGCATGGCCCCCGGCCGCGATGCTCGCCACCGCTGCCCGGCCATCGGCCCTGAACAGGATGTCGGGCGACTCGGCTGGGCGAGCTTGCGGCAAGCACCACCGTCCCAAGCAGGCTGACTGTCCGGCAGAGATGCGGCCACGCCGACCGGCACAGGCCGCACCGAGCACGAAATGGACTGCCACGCCAAGTACGGCCACGCGAGGCCCGCCGATACCGGACGCGACGACGGGCCGCGTCGGGCCAGCCAGCGTCAGCGGCCGGAGCACGGAAGACCCGGCCCGGCGATCCGCCATGGCGGCGGCTGACCACCTCCAGCAGGGTGAATGCCGGGAAAGCCCGTGTCGCCTATGCGAGTCAGGCGAGCGGCACGAACTTACTGCGGCAGCACCTCGAGGGTGGCGCTATAGGTCGCCATCCGCTCGGTGGCCGGCTTGCCGTCGCCCTTGCCTTCCAGTTCGGCCTCCAGCCAGTACATGCCGGCGGCCGGCCACTGGATGCGGATGCGGCCCTTGGCGTCGGTGGTGTAGACGGTTTCCTTCTGGTCGGCGCGGTAGCGGCTGCCGCCCGGAATCACGCTTACCTTGACCTTGGCGGCGGGCTTGCCGTCGAGCAGGAAGGCGAATTCGCCGGTTTCGCCCGCGAACAGGTCGTTGGGATGGGTGACGGGCACCATTTCCAGCCCGACATTGGTGGGCTTGAGCACGTCGCGGGTCGGCTTGCCGGAGGTGACGAACACTTCGACGCGGTTGTTGCGCTGCGTCACTTTCAGATTGTCGGCCTTGGCCGGCACCTCGCGGGCGAAGTTCTCGGGCGCGCCCATCCAGCGCTTGTTCTCGCCATTCTCCTTCCACGACGCCACCAGCCCGCCGCTGGCCACCGCCAGCTTGTAGGTGCCCTTCTGGGTCAGGTGGACGTCAAAAGTGCTGCGGTAGCGGCCCAGGCTGCCGTTTTCGGCCTTCAGCAGGCTGCCGTCGGGAGCGATGAGCTGCAGCCTGGCGGCGGTGCGGCGCATCGGCGGCGGACCGCCGGCCGGCCCGGCGCTGGCGGACGGGTTTGCCGCCGGCGGCGCGTCGGTGCCGATGCCGTCCAGGCGCAGCGGGGCGTGCTCGAACACGAACAGGTTGTTGGACACCGCGGCGTCGACGCTGACCCACGGGTCGTCGCCGGAAAACACGGTGGCGGAAGGCAGCATCCAGGCGCGGTGGGCGTGGGCGGACAGCGGCAGGGCCAAGGCCAGCGCCAGGGCGGTCCATTTGATCGCAGGTTTCATCGGCAGGGTTCCGGTCGGTCAGGGAGTCAGTTTGAGGGAAACGCCGCCCAGCTCGCTCTTGCCCTGGGCGTTGAGAGTGGCCGCAGCGGCCGGCGGCCACTGGAACGGGATACGCACCAGCTCGCGCCCGCCGACTTCGCGGGCGGCTTCCACCACCAGCTGGTACTGGCCGGCGGCCAGCCCCTTGAGCGGGGCCTGGGTGCTGCTGAACTTGCGGGCATGGGTGCCGACGGTCGGAGTGGCGCCGCTGACGCCGTCGAGCGGCATCTGCGCTTCGCGCCCGCTGCGGCGCCACCACTGGCGCAGGTCCTTCAGCCATTTCTCGCCTTCGGCATTGCTTTTCTTCATGTCGTACCACACCACGAGATTGGCGGCGTGGCTCTGGTCTTCGCGCTCCAGCCAGATGGCGACATAGGGGCGGTGATACTCGGCGACCTGCAGCCGCGGAATCTGCACGCCGACGGTCAGCTCGGCGGCCAAGAGGGGCGCGCTGCACAAGCCGCCCAGCGCCAGAAGCAAGGGTTTACGCATGAACACACTTTCAGTGGATGAACAGGAGGGCGAGCAGCGCCGGCAGCAACAGGCCCAGTCCGACCATGGGCCATGTGGTCGGCCGGCTGCCGGCGTGGCGCTGCAAGAGCAGCAGGCCGGTCAGGCTGAACACCACGCAGGCGGCGGCAAACAGGTCGATGAACCATGACCACGCGGCGCCGCTGTTGCGGCCCTTGTGCAGGTCGTTGAGGTAGGCGACCCAGCCGCGGTCGGTGGATTCGTACTGCAGCTCGCCGGTGTCGAGATCGACCGAGAGCCAGGCGTCGCCCCCCGGGCGCGGCAGGCCGATGTAGACCTCGCCGTCCGACCATTCCGGGGTGCGGGCGGACAGATCGACCGCCAGCTCGCGCTCCAGCCAGCGGCGCAGCCCGGCGGGCAGTGCGCGCGCGGCGTTCCCGCCAGGCAGGCCGCGCAGCAGTTCAACCGGGACCTGGGCCTGATGCCGACTGACCTGCGGCCTGGCATCGATCTGGGCGGCGTGGTTGAGGGTGATGCCGGTGACGGCAAACAGCAGCATGCCGACGAGGCACAACGCCGAGCTGATCCAGTGCCACTGGCGCAAGGTGCCGAGATAAAGCTGTCGAGGCATGAACGTTCCTGAAATTGATGACCAGTCCGCCGACCAGCCAGCGGATTTGGTCAAGATAATAATGATAACCCGTATCAATATCAATATTGTTCATGCCATGCGACAAAACGGTGTCATTCCCGCCCCCCACGTTTAGCCCGGCGCCGAAATGCAAAACGCCCCGGTCAGAGACCGGGGCGTGAAAGACACTGGGCTTTGCCGCATGCGCAAAACCCGGCGCTGGCCCTGCTGCAAATGCGGCGTCGCAGGCAACGCAACAATGCAGCAGGA
This sequence comes from Chromobacteriaceae bacterium, assembly GCA_030151505.1. GTDB lineage: Bacteria > Pseudomonadota > Gammaproteobacteria > Burkholderiales > Aquaspirillaceae > JASLDQ01. The sequence goes on along the minus strand of JASLDQ010000149.1, from coordinate 3,878 downwards.
GACGGGAGAGCCGCGCTTACTGGTAGCTCTCCATCGGCGGGCAGCTGCACACCACGTTGCGGTCGCCGAACACATCGTCGATGCGGTTGACGAACGGCCAGAACTTGTTGTCCGCCACATACGGCAGCGGGAACAGGCCGGTTTCGCGCGGATACGGACGATCCCACTCGCCGGTGATGTCGGCGATGCTGTGCGGGGCGTGCTTCAACGGGTTGTTGTCGGCCGGCCATTCACCCGCTTCCACCTTGGCGATTTCGGCGCGAATGGCCAGCAGTGCGTCGACGAAGCGGTCGAGCTCGGCCTTCGATTCGCTTTCGGTCGGCTCGATCATGATGGTGCCGGCCACCGGGAAGCTCATGGTCGGCGCATGGAAGCCGTAATCCATCAGACGCTTGGCCACGTCCACCTCGGTGATGCCGGTGGCGGCCTTCAAGGGACGCAGGTCGACGATGCACTCGTGCGCGACGCGGCCGTTCTGGCCGGTGTAGAGCACCGGGAAGGCGCCCTCGAGGCGCTTGGCAACGTAGTTGGCGTTCAGCAGCGCCATCTGGGTCGCCTGCTTCAAGCCTTCCGCGCCCATCATCGTGATGTACATCCACGAGATCGGCAGGATCGATGCCGAACCGAACGGCGCGGCCGACACCGCGCTCTGCCCTTCGCTGCCGTTGGCGATCGGCGCCACCGCGTGGTTGGGCGCGAACGGGGCGAGGTGGGCCTTGAGGCCGATCGGACCCATGCCCGGGCCGCCGCCGCCGTGCGGGATGCAGAAGGTCTTGTGCAGGTTCATGTGCGACACGTCGGCGCCGATGTCGCCCGGACGCACCAGACCCACCAGCGCGTTGAGGTTGGCGCCGTCGAAATAGACTTGGCCGCCGTGCGCGTGCACGGTGTCGATGATGTCGCGGATCGCTTCCTCGAACACCCCGTGGGTGGACGGGTAGGTGATCATCAGGCAGGCGAGCGTGTCGCGGTACTGCTCGGCGCGGGCCTTGAGGTCGACCACGTCGACGTTGCCGTTGGCGTCGCACGCCACCGCCACCACCTGCATGCCCATCATCTGGGCGGTAGCCGGGTTGGTGCCGTGGGCCGAGGCCGGGATCAGGCAGATGGTGCGCTGGGTGTCGCCGCGGCTGTCGTGGTAGCGGCGGATGGTCAAGAGACCGGCGTACTCGCCCTGCGCGCCGGAGTTCGGCTGCATGCAGATTGCGTCGAAGCCGGTGATGGCCTTCAACTGCTCGGCCAGGCCGTCGACCAGCTCGAGATAGCCCTGCGCCTGTTCGCGCGGCGCGAACGGATGCAGGCCGCCGAATTCCGGCCAGGTGACCGGAATCATCTCGCTGGTGGCGTTGAGCTTCATCGTGCAGCTGCCGAGCGCGATCATGCTGTGGTCCAGCGCCAGATCGCGGTTCTGCAGCTTCTTCAGATAGCGCAGCATCTCGGTTTCGGTGTGGTGGGTGTTGAACACCGGATGCGACAGGATGGCCGACTCGCGCACCAGGCCGGCGGCAAAGCCGTTGCCGGCGCGGGCGTCCAGCGCGTCGATGTCGATGCTGCCGCCGGTGACGAACTTGACCAGTGCCTCGACGTCGGCGCGGGTGGCGGTTTCGCCGAAGGCCACCGCCAGCGTGCCGGCATCGACCTGGCGCAGCAGATAACCGCCAGCCTGCGCCGCGGCCAGCACGGCAGCGGTGTTGTCGCCGGTGGAGATCCGCACGGTGTCGAAGAAGCTGCGGCTGACGACCTTGCCGCCGGTAGCGGCCACGCCGGCGGCGAACAGCGCGGCCAGGCGGTGGATGCGCTGGGCGATGCGGGTCACGCCGGCGGCGCCGTGGTAGACCGCGTACATGCCGGCCATATTGGCCAGCAGCACCTGGCTGGTGCAGATGTTGGAGTTGGCCTTCTCGCGGCGGATGTGCTGCTCGCGGGTCTGCAGCGCCATGCGCAGCGCCGGCTTGCCCTTCGCATCGACCGACACGCCGATGATGCGGCCCGGCGTGGCGCGCTTGTGCTCGTCGCGGGTGGCGAAGAAGGCGGCGTGCGGGCCGCCGAAGCCCATCGGAATGCCGAAGCGCTGGGTCGAGCCGATGGCGATGTCGGCGCCCATCTCGCCCGGCGACTTCAGCAGCACCAGCGCCATGATGTCGGCGGCAACCACGGCCACCGCGCCCTTGGCGCGCACCGCGGCGATGTGGCCGGACAGCTCGGCGACTTCACCGTCTGCGCCCGGATAGGCGAACAGCGCGCCGAACACGTCGTGGCCGGCCGCTTCTTCCGGATGGCCGTAGACCAGCGTGAAGCCGAAGGCGGCTGCACGGGTCTTGAGCACGTCGACGGTCTGCGGCAAGGTCTGCGCATCGACGAAGAAGGCGTCGGACTTGACCTTGGACACGCGGCGGGCCATCGCCATCGCCTCGGCGGCGGCGGTGGCCTCGTCGAGCAGCGAGGCATTGGCCAGCGGCAGGCCGGTCAGGTCGATCACCATCTGCTGGAAGTTCAGCAGCGCCTGCAGGCGGCCCTGGGCGATTTCGGCCTGATACGGGGTGTAGGCGGTATACCAGCCCGGGTTTTCCAGCACGTTGCGCAGGATGACCTTGGGGGTGAGGGTATCGGCGTAGCCCAGACCGATGAAGGACTTGGCCACGGTGTTGCGGTCGGCGATAGCGCGCAGCTGGGCCAGCGCCTCGTCCTCGCGCACCGGCGCCGGCAGCGGCAGCGCGGCGTCGAAGCGGATGGCGGCCGGGACGGTCTGGGCCGTGAGGTCTTCCAGCGAGGCGGCGCCGACGGTGGCGAGCATCGCCGCCTGTTCGGCCGCGTCCGGGCCGATGTGGCGGGCGAGGAATTCGTCGTGGTTTTCGAGTTGGGCGAGCGTGGTCATGCGGAGGTTCCAGCAGAATCGGGAAAATGCCGGCCAGGGCGTCGTGCGCCGCCCGGCCGGTACAGCATAACGCCCCGCAAGCTGCGGGGCGTTTTCAGCCTCAGGCGCCGATTTCGGCCGCATAGGCGGCGGCGTCGAGCAGCTTGTCGAGGTCGGCCGGGTTGGCAAGCTTGAGCTTGAAGAACCAGGCTTCGCCGTATGGATCGGAATTGGCGGTTTCCGGAGCGCCTTCCAGCGCGGCGTTGATTTCGATCACTTCGCCGTCGATCGGACTGTACACGTCGCTGGCGGCCTTGACCGACTCGACCACGCCGGCGCTTTCGCCGTCGGCGAGGGTGCGGCCGACGGCCGGCAGCTCGATGAACACGATGTCGCCCAGGAGCTCCTGAGCGTGGTGGGTGATGCCGACGGTCACGATGCCGTCGCCTTCGTCGCGAATCCATTCGTGGCTGGCGACGTACTTGAGGTTGGCGGGAATGTTCGACATGTTCGGGTCCTAGTCAGAGAGGGAGAAGGGAAACCGGGAGCGGGTGGCCGCGCCACCCCGCGCCGACGGACGGAGCGATTCCGCGCTCCGCCCGCCGCGCCCTGCTCCCGTTGTATTCAACGACGGTCGTTCAGGCAAAGATTCGCTTGCCGTTGCGCACGAACGGCATCTTGACCACGCGCACCGGGGTGAGCGTGCCACGAATGTCGACCAGCGCGCTATCGCCGGTGGCGGCCGGGACGCGCGCCATGGCAATCGAATGCTTGAGGGTGGGCGAGAAGGTGCCGCTGGTGGTGATGCCTTCGCCCGCGCCTTCAACGACGACCTTCATGCCGTCGCGCAATACGCCGCGGCCTTCCAGCACCAGCCCGACCTGTTTCATCGCCACGCCGGCGGCCTTTTGGGTTTCGAGTGCGGTACGGCCGTTGAAGTTGCGGTCGGCCGGCTCCCACGCAATGGTCCAGCCCATGCCGGCTTCGAGCGGGCTGACGCCGTCGTCCATTTCGTGGCCGTAGA
>JASLDQ010000121.1 GCA_030151505.1 Chromobacteriaceae bacterium | reverse complement strand
TGTACGGATTCTGTACCGTCATTGTTGTTGCCTCCACCAAGAAAAGTCGTCCATAACATACGTGTTCCATCAGGACCGCCAACAGCAGCGCCAACCCGATCACGCTGAGCCTTGGCGGCGGGGCCGCCACCAGCGTCGCCGTTGCCTCCGCCGCCAGCCACGGCACCGCCACGGCCAGCGGCACCAGCATCACCTACACCCCGACCACCGGTTATTCCGGGGCGGACAGCTTCACCTACACCGCCACCAATGCCAGCGGCACCTCCAGCCCGGCTACCGTCAGCATTACCGTCAACGCGCCGACGCTGACCCTGACCCCGGCCTCGCTGGGCAACGGCACTGTCGGCTCCGCCTACAGCGCCACGTTCAGCACCAGCGGCGGCACCGCGCCGTACAGCTATGCCATCACGGCCGGCACCCTGCCGGCGGGTCTGAGCCTGAATACCTCGACCGGTGCCCTCAGCGGCACGCCGAGCACCAACGGCACGTTCAACCTGACCATCACCGCCACCGACAGCCTCAGTGCAACCGGATCACGGGCGTACACGCTGACCATTGGCGCCCAGGCCCCGACGGCCAGCGCCGTCAGCGCCACGGTCGCCGCCAACAGTAGTGCCAACCCGATCACGCTGAACATCACTGGCGGCGCGGCCACCAGCGTCGCTGTCGCCAGCGCGGCCAGCCATGGCACCGCCACGGCCAGCGGCACCAGCATCACCTACACCCCGACCGCCGGTTATTCTGGGGCGGACAGCTTCACCTACACCGCGACCAATGTCAGCGGCACTTCCGCCCCGGCCACCGTCACCATCACCGTCAACCCGTCTTTGCCGGTTGCCGGCGACGTGACCATTACGGTGCCGGTCAACAGCGTGAATAACCTGATTCCGATCAATTTGAGCGGCGGGGCGGTCAACAGCGTTGCTGTCGCCACTGCGCCGGGGCATGGCACGGCAACGGTGAGTGGCACCTCGATTCGCTACACCCCGACGGCGGGATACAGCGGAGGCGACAGCTTTACCTATACGGCCACCAACGCGGCAGGGACATCGGCACCAGCCAGGGTGAACATCACGATGTCCAGGCCGGATCCGAGCAAGAGTGCGGATGTGGCCGGCCTGGTTACCGCACAGGCCGACGTGGCCAAACGCTTCTCCCGCGCTCAGGTCACTAACTTCCAGTCCCGGCTGGAGTGGCTGCATCGCCGGCTTGACGGGGTGGGGAGCAGGGCTGGTTCGCTGGAGCAGACCACACCGGCGGCTCGCCCCGGCCAGCGGGCACAGACCTCCACGGCGCCTCAAATCGCCGGCAATGGTTTTGCCCCCTTTGCCGATGCCGGATCCGCCGCGCCCCAAGCTGCCAGCATCGGGCTTGCACCCGCCGCCACGGGCACCGGATTCGTGCCGTCCGGGCAGACTCCCAGCTTCAATATCGGTGGCAAGACCAACAACCTTGGCGACACCGGTCTCGATGTGTGGAGCGCCGGCGTCATCAATATCGGCCATTACAAGGAATCGGATATCCGCTTCACCACCTCCGGCATTTCGTTCGGGGCGGACCAGCGTTTCAGCGACAAGGTGGTCCTCGGCATGGGGGTCGGTTTCGGCCACGAGCGGCAGACGGTGGGTGACAGTGGCAGCCGCAGCACGGCCAACGACTACTCCCTCTCGGTCTATGGCACCTATCAGCCTCTGCCCGCAGTCTTCATCGACGGGGTCATCGGGTTCGGCCGGATGGATATCGACATGCGCCGTCATGTGCCCGAGGTCAGCGCCGACGCGCAGGCCTCGCGTACCGGCCAGCAGTGGTTCGCCTCGCTGAGCGGCGCTTACGAGTTCCAGAACGAGAACTTCATCCTGTCGCCTTACGGCCGAGTGGACTTTGCCTCCACCCAACTGGACGCCGTCACGGAAACGGGGGCCGGCACCCACAATCTGGTGTACTTCTCTCAGCGGGTGCCGACGACCAAGGTCGCCTTGGGGCTGCGCGGCGAGTCCACCGTCGTGCTGGACACGTTCACGATGCGTCCTTATTTCCGGCTTGAATACCAGCGCGACCTGGAGAGCCCGGGGGCCGCCCAGATGGCCTATGCCGACGATATGTCCGGGGCCGTGTACCAGATTCTTGCGACCGGCGTGGCGCGCAACTCGTTGGTGTTCGGCATCGGCAGCGACTTCCTGTTCCGCCGGGCCTGGACCTTGAGCGGGCGCTACCAGTACACCAACAACTCCGGGGCCATGACGATGCATACCTTCGGTGTGGAGGTGAGACGGTCGTTCTGAGTCGAAACACCGGACGCTGAATGTAAAAAGGCCGGGCAAATATGCCCCGGCCTTTTTTATGTTGATCCTGAATTGCAACCCGAGAAAATTCAGTTCGGATGACTGATTCGGTCAGATCGCTACTGCTGGGCGGGCGAAGCCGGGAGTGAGGGGTACCGGTCGCAAGGTGCTCGCTATCCGACCTTCCCGGATGGCTATGGCATACGGCTGGAGAGAAATGTTTTTGGGTAATTTGCCCGTCGCGCTCAGCCTTTGGCCGGGCGAACAGTGAGGCCGCTTTCATCCGCTTGGCGCGACTTCGCTTGGCGCGACTTTCCTGCCTTGAGGGGGGCGTTAAAGGTGTGGGCATGGCTGAATTCCCGCGCAGCCTTTGTCAGACCTGCCGCCCGGCGGGGTTTTAATGGCTCCCGCTTCTGCGCGCGCGAGAGCGTTCCGCAGGGGGGCTGCCGGAATCCGTGGTAATTCCCTGTTTGGTAGCGAGCTGACTGGCGGTCAGACCCTCTGACCGGTCATTCATGACCCCGTGTCCGCATCGAGGGGCGCTGACGAACAGGAGACGATCGGGCGTCTGGAGACGGTCAAGGCATATGCCGCCCGCTTCCCCTGATTAATTCAGGCGCAGGTTCAAGTATTGCTTGCCCGCAGCCGGCATCAGCAGTCACTCTAGCGGTAAGCCAATTGGTATGATTTTGGAGGTTTTGTATGCGAATGGGTTTTCGCAAAAGCATATTGCTTGCCAGTATTCTGGCAGCAGCGCTGTTGATGGTGACCGTACTCGGAACGGCAGTCTGGATCGCGCGTGAGGCCAGCCTCGCGCAGGGCAAGGAACTGGCGCTCAGCACCGCCCAGACTTACGCGGCGCGGCTGGAAAATGAAATCAGCGTGTCGTTTACCGCGGCATCGACATTGTCGCGCGGCTTGTCCAGCCTGAAGGACAGTGGCGGCAACACCCGCAAGAACGCCGACGCCATCACCGTGGCCGCGCTGGAGGGCACGCCGGCACTGCTGGGCTTGGGGTCGTACTGGGAGCCGAACGCATTCGACGGCCGTGACGCTGAGTATGCCAATGTGTTTCCGCAGGGGGCGGATGGCCGGCTGCTGACTTGGTGGAACCGTGGCAGTGGCCAGATCAAGCCGGAAGCGTATGAGTTTCAGGGGGGCGAGGCGGGCAATCCGTGGTATTTCGTGCCGAAAAAGACACTCAAGCCCTTTGTCACCGAGCCCTTCCAGGACAAGCTCGATGGGAAGCCGGTGATGCTGGTGTCGCTGGCCAGTCCAATTCTGCATGCCGGCCGTTTCGTCGGCGTGGTCGGGGCTGACTATCCGCTGACGACGCTGCAGCAGATTCTCGGTAAGGAAAAACCGTTCGGCGTCGGCACGCTGTCGCTGATCTCGACCGCCGGGGTCTACGCGAGCCATCCGGATGCCGGCAAGCTGGCAGCCAAGGCAGATGATATCGAGGCAGCCGGGTTGGCCGCCGTGGCGGATGGCAAGAGTTGGCTTGAGGTACGCTACGGCCAGGTGCGGGTGCTGTACCCGGTGCATCTTGGCGAGGCAAAACAGGTGTGGGCGCTTTCGCTGACCTTCCCGGTCGGCATCCTGACCGCCAGCGCGGACCGGACCATGTGGCTCGGCACGGTACTCGGAATCGGCGGGCTCCTGGTGCTGTCGCTGGTCTTGACCCTGGTGCTGAACCGGACCATGCGGCCGCTGGCCAGACTGGAAAAGATGATGGCCGAGCTTTCCGGCGGCGGT
>JASLDQ010000087.1 GCA_030151505.1 Chromobacteriaceae bacterium | reverse complement strand
GCTCTGGAAAAAGTGGAGTGGCTACCATCGCCGCAGTCTGGTCGAAACGAAGATGCACTGTTTCAAATTGCTGGCAGACCGCGTCAAATCGCGGGACTTTGACCGGCAGGTGGCGGAGCTTCAAATCTGTGCAGCGATTCTGAATCGCTTTACAGCCTTGGGCACGCCGCAAACGGTCCGTATGGGATAAATCCGTCTGGGGATTGGGGTAGTTCGACCTGCGGCTGATTTGTGCAACAAAGCCCCTTGCCGGTCAAAATATGCGACATAAGGAGAGAGAATGGCGGCAGAAAATGAGAGTCGAACTCACCCAGGACTGCTGGCAGCCCTAGCACGGTTTTGAAGACCGGCCGCTCCACCGGGAACGAATTTCTGCCATCGCGGGACGCGCGATTATACACGTTCACAATCACCTTCCAAACGGCATGACGCCGCCGGTGTTCCAAGGCCGATCCGAAGGGGGCGGAAGTGGCTTATATTTTTCAAGATGCGGTCTGCCCGGGGGCGAGACCGGTCTGCCATCCGAGCCTGATCGCCGGATACGGCGTCGGCCAAGCCCGGAAAGAGCCACTGGAGAGGTCCGCAGTGACAGCGCCGCCAGCCATTTCCTTCTCGGTCAGGCTGGCGGCGCTGCGTTGGCAGGGATGGAATCAGAACAGCCCGCCGTCGCGCAGGCGGTGGGTATCCCCTTGGCGGCGCAGGAAGCCGCTGCGATCGAAAAACTCCAGAATCTGGATCGCCAGCTTGCGGCCGCCGCCGATGCGGTCGCGGAAGCTGGCGGCCGTCACCAGCCCGTCGCGTTCGGCGATCTCGCGCACGATGGTGGCCAGCCGGCGCACCGTGGCGCCGGCGAAGTAGCGGTCCGGCACAATGGCGCAGACATGGCCGAGCCGCGCGGCCTGCTTGAGCAACTGGCGCATGGCGTCCTCGTTGCATTCTCCCAGACTGGCCAGATCGCGTACCCACCACGGTTCGAAATTATCGTCCTTGAAGTAGTCCTTGATCCGCGTCCACAGGGCTTCGCCGCCCGGGTCGAAGGCCAGCACGAAACCGGGCAGGTGCAGCCAGTTGCCGCTGCGTCCCAGCCGGCCGGTTTCCAGCAACTCGTCGACCAGCCTGGCAAACACGCCGGCGGCCATGTTGGGGCAGACCAGCCGGCGCAGGCGGTCCGGGCCGATGCCGGCTTGGTCTGGCCGCGCCTCGTGCTCCTGCTGCAGTCGCGCCAGCAGGGCGTCGGCCTGCGCCTGCCATATCTCGGCGGCGTAGGCGAAGCGGCCGTCGCGGCTGTCGACGACGACCAGTTGTTGTGCGATTGCCAGCGTGCTGATCTGGTCGAGCGACAGACCGCGTGCGTCGGCGAAGCGGGGCAGGTCGACGCTGCCAGCGGTGGCGAGGATGCCCAGGGCGGTGCCGTCGTCCGCGCCGTCCAGTGCGGCCAGCAGCGCCAGCCGTTGCGATTTGCGCTTGCCGCGCGACGGGGGATTGGGGTCGAGCATGACCGCGCCGGCCAGCGTGTGCCGGGCCGAGCCGTCGCGCACGATCAGCCGGTCGCCGGCGGCGACGAACAGCGGCGTGTCCAGCACCAGTTGCGCCAGCCGGCGTCCGCCGGGCTCGAGCGTGTCGCCGTCCAGCAGCGCCACCCGGCCGGTGACGTGCGAGGCAGCGGCGTGCAGATGCACCGGCTGCCAGTGCACCAGCGGCTTTTCCATTCCGCGGGCGGCGGTCAGCATCACGTCGATGCGGTCGGCCGGTGCCTGCGGGCCGGCCAGCAGCCAGTCTCCGCGTCGGATGTCATCGCGCGTCACATCGCCCACCAGATTGAGTGCCAGCCGCTGGCCGGCGTGGGCCTGCTCCACCGGCCGGTTCATCGCGTGCAGGCTGCGTACCCGCACGGTCCTGCCGACGCCGGACAGCCACACGCTGTCGCCCACCCGGACCTGGCCGTCCTGCACCGTGCCGGTCACCACCAGCCCGCTGCCGCTGAGGGTGAAGACGCGGTCGATCGCCAGCCGGAAGCTGCGGTCGCGCTGGGCGGCGCGGTCGACCGACAGGCCGGACAGACGTTGTTTGAGTTCGTCCAGCCCGAGGCCGGTAGCGGCCGAGACCGGCAGGCAGTCGATGCCGGCCAGCGCGGTGTCCGCCAGCAGGTTGCGGACCTCGCGCGTCACTTCGCCGATGCGCGCCGCGTCGGCCAGATCGGCCTTGCTCAGGGCCACCACGCCGCGGCTGACGCCGAGCAGGTCGAGGATGGCGAGGTGTTCGCGCGTCTGCGGCATCACGCCGTCGTCACAGGCGACCACCAGCAGGGCGGCATCCACTCCGCCGACGCCGGCGAGCATGTTGGACAGGAATTTTTCGTGGCCGGGGACATCGACGAAGCCGAGCGTGTCGTGTTCCAGCGGCAGGTAGGCGAAGCCGATGTCGATGGTCAGGCCGCGCTTTTTCTCCTCGGGCAGGCGGTCGGTGTCCACGCCGGTGAGCTGGCGGATCAGCGAAGTTTTGCCGTGGTCGACGTGGCCGGCGGTGGCGATGATCATGCGTGCCGCTCCAGTGCCGTCAGGTTGGCGAGAAAGCCGGCTTCGTCCTCCAGGCAGCGCAGGTCCAGCCACAGCCGTCCGTCCTTGATCCGGCCAATGACCGGGCGGGGGAGGGTGCGCAGAGTTTGCGCGAGTTGTTCCAGCGCGGTGCCGCTGCCGTCGGCCGGCGCGAGCGTCAGCGCGCGGCTGGGCAGGCGGTCGACCGGCAGCGAGCCGCTGCCGATCTGCGACTGGCAGGCTTCGAGGGCGACGGTGCAGCCGGGCAGGGCGGCGGCGAGTTTCGGCGCGATGCGCGCGCAGGCGGCGGCGATATCGGCTTCGGCGCGGGTCAGCAGCCGCAGGGTCGGCAGGCGTCCGGCCAGCTTTTCCGGTTGCAGGTAGAGCCGCAGCGTGGCCTCGAGCGCGGCCAGCGTCATCTTGTCGCAGCGCAGCGCGCGCTTGAGCGGATGCGACTGGATGCGGTCGATCAATTCCTTCTTGCCGACGATGATGCCGGCCTGCGGCCCGCCCAGTAGCTTGTCGCCGCTGAAGCTGACCAGGTCCAGCCCGGCCTCGACCAGCTCGCGCACCACCGGTTCCTTCGGCAGGCCGTAGGCCGACAGGTCCACCAGTGCGCCGCTGCCCAGATCGGTCGCCACCGGCAGGCCGCGTTCGCGCGCCAGTTCGGCCAGCTCGGCCTCGCCGACGGCTTTGGTGAAGCCCTCGACCGCGTAGTTGCTGGTATGGACCTTCATCAGCAGCGCG
>JASLDQ010000042.1 GCA_030151505.1 Chromobacteriaceae bacterium | reverse complement strand
CGACAGCCCTTCGCATGGACACCGACCCGAGCGCTCATGCGGCGGCAAGGTCATGGCGAAAACCGGGGCATGGTGGAAAAAGAGGCCGCCAGCCCGTTCCGGGCCGGAGCTGTTCGCAGGGGGAAAGTCCGCCGCCGGGCTTGGATGGCCCAGCGGCGGTGCCGCTTACCGCGGTTGCACCGGTTCGTCGGCGGCGGTCGTCGGGTGGGCGTTTTTCTCCTCGACCCCGCTGTCCAGCAGGGCATGGACGAACTGCTCGATTTCTCGGCCCATGGCGGTGACTTGCGCCGCCGAAAACCGGTCCGGGTCGTAGAACAGCCCCCAGCCGAGCTGGCCCGCGCTGATGCTGGCCGACATGCCCAGCGACGGCAGCGTGCCCGTGCGGATCCGGGCTTCTTCCCAGGCGGAAGCGATGCGGTTGTTGCCGATCATGGGCATGACGCTGTCGCGGCGGTAGCCTTCGTCAATTGCACCGCGGTAGTCCATGCTCAGATCGGCTTGCCGCAGCCTGCCGATGCGCTCGCGGGTTTCCGGCGCCCGGGCCGCGTGGCGCAGCAGCGCGTAGCCCGCGCCTTTGTCCGGCACGGCCGCGACGGTCTGGCGCACCGAGTCGTACAAGGCCAGGGGATCGATCGTGTCGACCCGGATTCTCACCGGGTAATGGGTGATGAACCAGCCGATGGCGGTGCCGGGCGACACGCCGTCGACGCGCTGCCGGCCGTGGTGTTCCAGCTGGATCAGCGGCGCCTCGTCCTGCATGACCCGCGCCCACGCGGCGGCAAAGGCCGCGAGCAGGGCATCGTGCCGCGCTTCGCTGTCGGGGAAACGCTCCAGAAAACGGCGGTTGTCCGGCGCAGACAGGCTGACGCCGGAGCAGGTTTCGAGACGCTTCGGGGCCACCGGGGCGGCTTCCGCCGCCGGCTTCGCCCCGCAGACAGACTCCCAGAAACCAATTTCCGCCTGCCGGGCCGGCGAGTCGGCCTGCGCGTGCCGTGCCTGCAGCCAGGCCGCCAGCCCGTCGCTCCGCCTGGCCGGCTCAAGCCTTTCGCCCTGAAGGAGGCGCGCGTGTACCTGCTGCAGGGTGGTGACGAAGATGGCCAGCGAGACCGCATCGATGATCAGGTGATGGAAGGCCAGACCCAGCACCCCGGTTGTCCGCTCGCCGCGGTCCAGCCAGACGGCGTGGGCCAGCGGACCGTGGGTCAGGTCGACGGTCTGCCGGACCCGCGCCTGCAGCGTGTCGTACAGGGCCGAAACGGGCAGGGTGGTGGCGTCGATGCGTTCGAAGCCGATACCGTGTCCTTTCGGATCCAGCGTCTGCCGCCACTTCGGGCCATCCGTGCCCGGCTGCGGGTGAAAGCGCAGGCGGAAGGCGTCGTGGCGCGCGGCGATCCATTCCAGCGCGAGGCGGAGCGCGGCCGGATCGAGACCGGGCGGAGTGCGCAGGTAGACGATTTCGATGAAGTCGCGCGGATTGGCGACGCCGGCCTCCAGAAAGGCGCGCTGGGCCGGGCTCAGGGGCAGCTCGCCGTCGGCGTCGGTGGCGGCTTCCGCGACCGGACGGGCTGCCGTTTCCGACAGGCGGGCCAGCTCGCGCAGGCTCAGCTGCGGCGTCAGGCATTCCACGTCAAGGGTGCGGCCAAGTTCGTGTTCCAGCACCAGCGCGAGTTCGACCCGCTTGAGCGAATCGATGCCGAGCTCGCCCAGAGTCCAGTCCGGATTGATCTGCGCGGCGTCGATGCCGGCGATCAGGCCAAGGCAGCGCAGCAAGGTCTGTTCGGCGGCCGATAGCGGCTGGGCCGGCCGGGCGGTTGCGGTCGGCACGACCGTGTCCCACCCGCCCTTGAGCCAGATGTTGCGAGCGGCCGAGCGGCGGATTTTGCCGCTGGTGGTGCGCGGCAGGCTGCCGGGGGGCAGCAGCACGATGGCGTCGGCCCGCGTGTCCAGCCCCGAGGTCAGGGCAGCCTGGATGGCTCGTTGCAGCATGGCCGGTTCAGGCGGGGCGCTGTAGTCCCGGCGCAGTTCGCAGGCGATCACCAGCGCTTCGCCGCTGCCGGTGTCCGCGCCGAAGGCGGCCGCGCCGCTCGATTCGAGGGCCGGGTGGCTGCTGGTCGCCAGTCCTTCGAGGTCGCTGGGGTAGAGATTGCGCCCGCGGACGATGATCAGGTCCTTCAGCCGCCCGGTCACGAACAGCTCGCCCCCGTGCAGATAGCCCAGGTCGCCGCTGCGCAGCCAGGGGCCGGCGTCGTCGGGCAGGGGCTGGCCGAACAGCTCGCGGTTGGCCTCGTCCTGATGCCAGTAGCCGGCCGATACCGACGGGCCCGCAATCCAGATTTCCCCCGGCGTGTCCTCCGGGCAACGCTGTTGGGTGCGTGGATCGACGATGGCCAGCCGTATCCCGTCGGCCGCCGGCCCGCAGCTGACCCGCTCGGTCGCCCGGCCTTCGGCATCGGGCAGGCTGTGCAGCGAGATGTCGTCGTCCGGTTCCTTGGACGTGACCAGCAGTGTGGCTTCCGCCAGCCCGTAACTGGGCTTGAAGCTCCGCGGAGAAAAGCCGCAGCCCTGCAACTGCCGGGCGAAGTCCCGCAGGCTTGAGGCGCGCACGGTTTCGGCGCCGCAGCAGGCGGTGCGCCAGGAGGACAGGTCCAGCCCGCTCAGATCGGCTTTGGCCGCGTGTTCGGCGCACAGTTCGTAAGCGAAGTTGGGGCTGGCGCTGGACGTCCCCCGGTAGCGGCTGATGGCCTCCAGCCAGCGCAGCGGTCGTTGCAGGAAATGGCGCGGTTCCATCTGGATCAGGTGGACGCCGCAGGCCAGCACCGGCAGGATGCAGCCGATCAGCCCCATGTCGTGGTAGGGCGGCAGCCAGCTCACGATGCGGGAGTCCGCCGTCAACTCGTAGCGCTTGGCGATCGCGCGCAGGTTGGCGGACAGGTTGGCATGGCTGAGGCAGACCCCGCGCGGCGCGCCGGTGGAGCCGGAGGTGTACTGGATGAGTGCCGGCGCGTCGAGGCGGGGCAGGTCGTTCAGGTCCGGCAGAGGCGCGATCGCGTCGGCGGGATCGTCGGTCGCCAGCCATTGCAGGCCGCTCACGCCGCCGGCGCTGGCGGCTTGCCACACGCGGGCGAAGCTGGCGGCATCGGTGAGCGCCAGCTGTGCATCCACGTCGGCCGCCAGCCGGGCGAAGCGTGTCGACGCCTTCGAGCCCAGGCGATGACTCGGCGGGTAGCTGGGCACCGGGGTGATGCCCACCAGCCAGCAGCCACACAGCGCTGCGATGAACTCCGGTCCCGGCGGATGGAGCAGCAAGGCCCGGCGGGCTTGCGGGGCGCGGGCGAGCAACAGGGCCGCGACGCGGCGGGCTGCCTGCTCCAGCCCGGCAAAAGTGAGCGTGCGGGTTTCGGTGTCGCCGTCGACGAGAAAGGTGAGAGCTGTGTGGTCCGGGCGGGTGGCTGCGAAGTGATGCAGCCGGGCGATCAGGTTGTCGTTTTCCATGTCAGGCTTCCCGCGCGCCGGCCAGCGTGCGCATCAGCCGGCTGAAACGGTCGCCGGCGATCGACACGGTGTCGAGCAGGCCTTCGTCCAGCTCGTCTTCCATGATCTCTTCGTTGGCCAGGTCGCCGGTCTTCTTGTAGCCCAGGCGCTGGATGGTGCCGCGCATGCGATCGGCGAGGAAAACCGAAATGGCCCGGAAGAAGCGCATGCCGAAGGCCGGGTCGGCGGCGAAGCAGGCCTCCAGGTCGGACTTGGACAGCTCCAGCAGCCTGACCTCGTCCAGTGCGGTGACGGTGGCCGAGGTGGGGGCGCTGTCGACAAAGGACATTTCTCCCAGCATCTCGCCGCTTCCCAGCGTCACCACCGTCCCCAGCCCTTCCACCGACACGTCCATATGGCCGTCCAGCAGCAGGTAGACCCGGTCCAGGGTCTGCCCCTGGCGGATCAGCGCCGTGCCGGCCGGAATGGTCCGCTTGCGGCCCAGCCGCGCCATCGTTTCGATGTCGCTGTCGTTGAGCAGGCCGAATATGTACAGAACCTTGCGCATGTCTCCCTTTCCTTGTCCTCGAGGCAAACCGTTGTCGATGTACTGCCCGCCAGCGGGGGCGGATGTTTGATGGGGCCTGGCCTGCGCGCCGCAGCGGATTGTGCGGCGGGTCAGGGCGCCGTCGCCGGCCGGCGGAGTCAGAGCAACTGCCGCCGCGCCAGTTCGGCGAAGGGGCCGGCTTCCCGGATCAGGGTGTCGTACCGGCCGCGCTGGACGATGCGGCCGTTCTGCACCACCAGAATCTGGTCGGCCGACATCACCGTGGACAGCCGGTGCGCCACCACCACGCGGGTCAGCGCCAGGCGGGACAGGCTGTCCATCACCGTGGCCTGGGTGCGGTTGTCGAGCGCGCTGGTGGCTTCGTCCAGCAGCAGCAGCGCGGGCTGCTGCGCCAGCGCCCGGGCCATCAGGAGGCGCTGGCGCTGGCCGCCGGACAGCGTGCCGCCCCCGTCCTGCAAGACGGTGTGCAGCCCCATCGGCATAGCGTCGATGTCGGCGGCCAGTCCCACCAACCGGGCCGCCTGCATGGCGTCGTCGTGGCTGATGCGCCGGGAGCCGGCGATGTTGGCGAACAGGCTACCGGCAGTGATGCGGCCGTTTTGCAGCACCACGCCGATGCTGCGGCGCAGGGCGGACAGGTCCAGTCCGCTCAGCGGCTGGCCGTCGAAGAACACGTCGCCCGCATCCGGTGTCTCAAAGCCCATCATCAGCCGGACCAGCGTGGATTTGCCGCTGCCGGACGGCCCGACGATGGCGACGAACTGTCCGGGTTCGATCTTGAGCGAGATCCGGTCGAGAATCGGCGGGCCTTCGGGCGAGTAACGAAAGGACACGTCGGCGAATTCGATGCCGCCGCGCAGCCGGGAGGGCGGCTGGCGGTGGCTGCCGCCCTCCGGCACGGCCTGCAGCAAGGGCGCGAGCCGCCGGAACAGCGGGACGATTTCGAGCGCCTTGGTCGCGGCCAGGGTCATGCCGATCATCGCGGCGAGAAACTGGCCGAAGGCCGCGTTGAAAGCCAGCAGGTCGCCGGCGGTGTGGGGTTTGCTCAGTTCCCGGTCCGGCCGGCTCAGATGGACGGTGGTTTCGGTCAGCGCCTGCAGCTTGAGCTCGGTCTGTCCCTCGCGCAGCAGCCAGACCATGCCCATGAAGATCAGCAGGCTGGCCAGGAGGGGCACGCAGGTTTGCACCAGTTCCTGCGCACGGGCGTAGCGCCGGGCGGAGGCAAAGCGCTCTTTCTGCGCGAGATAGGCGCGGCTCCAGGCCGCCACGGCCCGCGGTTCGGCGGCGGCGGCGCGCAGCTTGCCGATGCCGACCACGAACTGCAGCACCAGTCCTTCCACCCGGCCCCGGTGGCGAATCTGCTCGCTTTCGTGCCGCAGTTGCAGGCGGCCGACCCAGAAGGTCAGCAGCAGCACCGCCAGCACGATGCCCAGCCCGATCAGGCTCAGGCGCCAGCTGAAATACAGCATGGTGCCGAGGCTGGCGAGCGAAAACAGCGCGCCCAACACGGCGCTGATCGCCGTCACCGAGAGCGTCTCGCGGATTTCCTGCACGGCCAGCGCCCGGTCGGCCAGGTCGCCGACGGTGAACTGCTTGAAGAAGCTGGCCGGCAGCCGCAGCAGGCGGTCGAACAGGGCCGATTGCAGGGTCAGGTCCAGCCGGCCTTCGCAGCGCAGCAGCGCAAAGGCCTTGCTCAGTTCGAAGCCGGCGGCCCCGACCGCCGCCGCCAGCAAGGCCGCCACCAGCTGCCAGTGCTGGCCGTAGGCCCCGCGCGGGATGACCGACTCCACCAGCATGCCGGTGGCGACGGGAACGAGCATGGCCAGCAGCGCG
>JASLDQ010000008.1 GCA_030151505.1 Chromobacteriaceae bacterium | reverse complement strand
CGCGATCAGGCCGCCGAGCGACCAGCCGACCACGTGCACCGGCAGCGGGAATGGCGCGCTGACGGCCTGCGTGACCGCGTCCAGCGTGAACGGCGTCACCGCCGCGCTGTTGCCGTGGCCGGGCAGGTCGACCCGGTGCACGCAGAAATCGTCGCTCAGGCGCTCGGCCACCCGCTCCCACACGCCGCCGTGCAAGCCCCAGCCGTGCAGCAGCACCACGTCCGGGCCGCGCCCGGCGCTGGCGATGTGGATCATGTCGGCGCTCCCGGCAGGCGGTCGGCGGCGGGGCCGACGGCGGGGTCGCGCGCGGCGTCGCTGTCCAGCACCGACACACGCTCGGATTTGACGAAACCGACCACGCGGAAGGTGTCGCCCCACAGTGCCGGCTCGTCGTAAAGCTTGACCAACCCGCTGCCGGCGACGATGCCGCCCAGCCGGCGGTTGATGTCGGTGGCGAGCAGATTGGTCAGCAGGTTGAGCGCGCGGCGCGGCAGCGACGCCCGCGCGCCGTCGGGCAGGAATTTGTCGAACACCGCGAGGCGGCCGCCCGGCTTGAGCACCCGCACCGCTTCGCGCAGCGCGGCGCGCGGGTCGGGAATCACCGCGAGGATCAGGTGCAGCACCACCACGTCGAAGCTGGCATCGGGATACGCGAGCGCCTGGCCGTCCATCACCTGCGCGTCGACCTCGCGCCCGAGCCGCGCGGCGCGGGCCTTCAGCCGCTCGATCATGGCCGGGGCGTAGTCGATGGCGGCGACGGTGCGCGCCGGCGGCAGCAGCTCCAGATCGAGCCCGGTGGCGGCGCCGACCAGCAACACACGGTCCTGCGGCCGGATCGCCGCCAGTTTGAACGAGCGGGCGCGTTGCGGAGTGAAGTAGCGGGCCGGCGTGTCGTAGATGGCCGCGTAGGCGTTGTAGCGCAGGCGGTTCCAGCGCAGCGTGTTGATCGGCATGGCGCAAGCGGATGAAGCGAAAAAGGAATTGTACCCCAGCCGGGGCGGGCGAACCTGATGCGGGGCTGATCGGCGCGTCACAGTTCGTAACCGGTATTTAAGCCACGAAGTGGTATCATCCGAACTCAATTTTTCGTTTGTGATGATTGAAGAGTCATGCTGAACAGACGTCCGCGCCGTTCGATGAGCGAAATCAACGTCGTCCCCTATATCGACGTAATGCTGGTGCTGCTGGTCATCTTCATGGTGACCGCACCGATGTTCGCCCCCGGTGTCATCAACCTGCCGACGGTCGGCCGCGCCGCGCAAGTCCAGAGCGAACCCCTGCAGGTCACCATCGACAAGGACGGCGCCTATGCCGTGCAGAGCAAGGGGGGCCGCAAGTCCGAATTCACCGACCTGGGCGCGCTGGTGAGCGACATCCAGCGCCAGGTCGACGGCGACGCCCAGCGCCCGGTGGTGATCTCGGCCGACAAGACCGTCGCCTACGAAAAGGTGATGGACGTGATGAGCGCACTGCAGAAGGCCAAGGTCGAACGCGTCGGCCTGCTGGTCAAGTCGGAGCAGTAAAGGCCCATGCGAACCGCTTCACGGCGTGGCGCCAGCTTTGCCACCTCGGTCGGCCTGCATCTGCTGTTGCTCGGCCTCCTGTCCCTGACCTTCCACACCACCACCCAGCTCAGCGCCAGCAGCCCGGTCGGGGTCGAACTGTGGTCGGCGCCGCCGATGGCGCGCGTCAGCCAGCCGGACACGCCGGTGGCACCGGCCCCCAAGCCGGCCCCAGCGCCGGAAGACGCCAAGCCCGAACCGCTGCCGCCGGTGGCGAAGCCCGACATCGCGCTGGAAGAAAAAAAGCCGCACCCCAAACCGGAAAAGAAGCCGGAACCGAAACCGGAAAAGAAACCGGAGCCGGAGAAAAAGCCCGCCCACCCGCAAAGCAAGGCCGCGCCCGACAAGGCCCCGTCCAAGAAGGCCCGGTCGGGCGACTTCGACGTCGACGACGCGCTCGCCGATCTGGGCAGCAGCAATACCAAGATCAAGCCCAACAGCAACCGCACCCAGGCCGGCAGCCCCGGCGGCGTGGCCGGCGGCAGTGCCACCGGCAGCGGCAAGGGCAGCGGTGGCGGCGGCAGCACCAGCGGCTACGCCTCGCTGGTGGTATCGCGCGTGCGTCCCCTGGTGCAGGTGCCCGACCAGCTGACCGGCAACCCCAAGGCGCTGGTGCAGGTCACGCTGCTGCCGACGCTGGAAGTACGCGACGTGAAGCTGCTGCAATCGTCCGGCAACGCCGGCTACGACGAAGCGGTGCAGCGCGCGGTGTGGCAGGCCAAGACCTTCCCGCCGCTGCCGGCCGGCATCAGCTTTTCCGATATCCGTGTGTTGAAACTGGAATTCCGCCCGCGAGCCTGACGATGAAACCCCTTGCCCTGATCCAATCCCTGCTGCTGACCGGCACGCTCGCCTTCGCCGCCGCCGGTGCCCGCGCCGACCTGACCATCGAGATCGTCGGCGGCGGGATGAACCAGTATCCGCTGGCCCTGCCCGTCTTCGTCGGCGAAAACGCCCTGCCCGGCGGCCTGACCCCGATCATCAAGAGCGATCTGGCCCGCACCGGCGCAGTCCGCTTCGTCGATGCCAGCAGCGTCCCCAACCTGCCGGGCGACCCGGCCCAGCTCAACTACACCGCCTGGAAGAGCGCCGGCGCCTTCGCAGTCGCCTACGGCAAGGTGGCGGGCGGCGCCAACACCGGCGTGCAGTTCTGGCTCACCGACGTCGGCCAGAAAAAGCAGATGACCGGCGGCACCTTCCAGATCCAGCCGGCGCAGAGCCGCCAGCTGGCGCACAAGATCGCCGACATGATCTACGAGGCCATCACCGGCCAGCGCGGCGTGGCCGGCACCCAGATCGCCTACATCGCCCAGCGCGGCCGCAACAGCTACGAGCTGCGCGTGGCCGACGCCGACGGCAGCAACGAGCAGACCATCCTGCGTTCAAAGGAACCGCTGATCTCGCCCAAGTGGTCGCCGGACGGTTCGCGCCTCGCCTACGTGTCGTTCGAAACCAAGAAGCCGGTCGTCTACGTCCACAACGTCGCCTCCGGCGCGCGCCGCGCGGTCGCCAACTTCAAGGGGTCCAACTCGGCCCCGGCCTGGTCGCCCGACGGCAGCAAGCTGGCGGTGGTGCTGACCCGCGACGGCAACTCGCAGATCTACTCGATCAACGCCGACGGTTCCGGCGCGCTGCGCCTCTCCCACACCCAGGGGATCGACACCGAACCGGCCTGGACGCCGGACGGCCGCATCGTGTTCGTGTCCGACCGCGCCGGCGGCCCGCAGCTCTACGTGATGTCGGCCCAGGGCGGCACCGCCACCCGCCTGACCTGGGAAGGGAACTACAACGTGTCGCCCGCGGTGAGCCCGGACGGCAAGTCCTTCACCTTCGTGCGCCGCGAGGGCGGCCGCTACCGGGTGATGGTGCAGGACTTCGGCAGCAGCCAGGCCAATTACGTCTCGGACACCCAGTACGACGAATCCCCCAGCTTCGCCCCCAACGGCAAGCAGATCCTTTACGCGACCGAACAGGGCGGTCGCGGCGTGCTGTACGCCGTCAGTCGCGACGGCGGCACCAAGACACGTCTCGCCGCCAGCGGCGACGTGCAGGAACCGGCGTGGGGCCCCTTCCCCCGCTAAATCCGCCTCTCCCCCACTTACCGCAGGAGCCTAACAATGTTTAAAAAGAGCCTGAGCAGTCTCGCCGTCGTCACCCTTCTCGCCGCTTGCGCCAGCACCAAGCCGGCCGATGTCAGCAACCAGACCGCCGCCAACGCCGGCGCGAACCAGGGTGCCGCCGTCACCGACCCGAACGCCGGCCGCGCGATCAACCCGCTGACCGACCCGAACAACGTGCTGTCCAAGCGCAGCGTGTTCTTCGACTTCGACAGCTCGGCCGTCAAGTCCGCCGACAAGCCGCTGGTGGAAGCCCACGCCAACTACCTGAAGCAGAACACCGCCCGCAAGGTGCAGATCCAGGGCAACACCGACGCCCGCGGCAGCCGCGAGTACAACCTGGCGCTGGGCCAGCGTCGTTCGGAAGCCGTGAAGAAAATGATGCGCGTCCTCGGCGTGCCGGAAGCCCAGCTGGAAGCCGTCAGCTACGGCAAGGAAAAGCCGCGCGCCACCGGCAACACCGACGCCGACTTTGCCCAGAACCGCCGCGCCGACATCTCCTACGACGGCGAATAATTCCGGCCCGCGCCGGACACGGGACAGCATGCTGGGCCTGCCGCAGGCAGGCCCCTCCCCCGTGTCCCGGCGCCAGCAGGAACCCGTTGCCGCCCGCGCCTGCGGGCGGCTCTCCACCATCCGGATTCGACGCCGATGAAAAAAACCCTCCCCCTCCTTCTTGTCGCCCTGCTCGCCGGCTGCGCCTCGACTTCCGACCTTGACGCCACCCGCCGCCAGCTCGATGAAATCCAGCGCAACTCGCAACAGCGCTTCACCCAGATCGAAACCAAGATCAGCAACGAGAAGCTGCTGGAAATGGTCAACCAGGTCGAGGTGCTCAAGTCCGAGGTGGCCAAGCTGCACGGCGATGTCGAAGTCCTCAACTACAATCTGCAGACCACGCAGAAACGCCAGAACGACCTCTACAACGATCTCGACCAGCGCCTGATGCCGCTGGAGGGCAAGAAGGCCGACGGCGGCGAGGCCGTGGCCAATACCGACACCGCGCAAAGCGCGGCCAGCCCGCAGGCCGCGCCGGTGGACAGCACCAACGCCGACTACGAGCGCGCGCTGGGCCTCTTGCGCAACCGCGACTTCAAGAAAGCCATCCCGGCGCTCAAGACCTTCATCGACGCCAACCCGTCGGCCAAGCAGACGCCGGAAGCGCGCTTCTGGCTCGGCATCGCCTACAACGCCGAGCGCCAGTACCAGCCGGCCATCGACACCTACAACCGCTTCATCGAGCTGTCGCCCAACCACGCCAAGGTGCCGGACGCCCTGCGCAACATCGGCGGCTGCCAGCGCGATCTGGGCGACGACAACGCCGCCCGCGCCACCTGGCAGAAGCTGATCAAGAAATTCCCGAAGAGCGATGCGGCCGCCAAGGCCAAGCAGCAGCTCGCCACGCTCAAGTAAGCCCTGCCGCCAGATGCGAAAAAGCCGACCCGAAGGTCGGCTTTTTTCATGCGGATCGAACCGCCGCGGACGGACGCACCGCCCGCGGTTTGCCCCGGTGTCAGGCGGCGGTCAGGCGATCCAGCGCCTCGCGGTACTTGGCGGCGGTCTTCTCGCGCACGTCCAGCGGCACGGCAGGCGCCGGCGCCTGCTTGTTCCAGCCCGATGCTTCCAGCCAGTCGCGCACGAACTGCTTGTCGAAGCTCGGCGGGTTGGTGCCCTCGGCATAGCTGTCGGCCGGCCAGAAGCGGCTGGAGTCCGGGGTCAGCGCCTCGTCCATCAGCGTCAGCGTGCCATCCTTGTCGAGGCCGAACTCGAACTTGGTGTCGCAGATGATGATGCCGCGGGTGGCAGCGTATTCGGCGGCGGCCTTGTACAGCGCAATCGCGGTGTCGCGCACGCGGGCAGCCAGCTCGACGCCGATGATGGCCTCGCACTGGGCGTAGGTGATGTTCTCGTCGTGGTCGCCCACCGCCGCCTTGGTCGACGGAGTGAAGATCGGCTCCGGCAGTTTGCTCGCTTCCTTCAGCCCGGCCGGCAGCTCGATGCCGCACACGGTGCCGCGCTGCTGGTATTCCTTCCAGCCCGAACCGGCCAGATAGCCGCGCACGATGGCCTCGACCGCCACCGGTTTGAGGCGCTTGGCCACCACCGAACGGCCTTCGACCAGCGGCAGCTCGGCCGCGCCGACCACGTCCTGCGGCTCATCGCCGGTGAAGTGGTTGGGCACCAGGTCTTTCAGCTTGTCGAACCAGAAATTGGAGATGGCGGTCAGGATCTTGCCCTTTTCCGGAATCGGTTCGTCGAGGATCACGTCGAAGGCCGACAGGCGGTCGGACGCGACCATCAGCATGCGGTCGGCGTCGATTTCGTACAGGTCGCGGACCTTGCCGGAGTAGATTTTCTTGAGGCTGGTGAGGGTAGTCATGGTATGTCCCGCTCTAAAGCTAAAAATCGGAATTCAGTCATTGCAAGCAACGCGCGCAAAACCGGCGCCGCGCTTGCGGCCCGGCATCCCGGCTGCCCGCAAGCTGCCGCGCGGCGGGCCTGGCGAACGCCGGAAGGTCTTGTGCGCGGCCGCCTACAGCGTGTCCTTGATCGCGGCGGCCTGCTCGACCAGCGTGGCGACATCGTCGCCCAGCACGGTGAAGTGGCCCATCTTGCGCCCGGGGCGCGCGGCGGTCTTGCCGTACAAATGCAGGTGGGCGTTCGGCGCCTCGGCCAGCACCGCCCAGTTGGGCTCGCCGCCGTCCTCGCGCCAGCGGTCGCCCAGGAGGTTGACCATCACCACCGGCTGCAGCAGGTCGGTCTTGCCCGGCAGCAGCCCGCACATGGCGCGCACCTGCTGCTGGAACTGGTCGGTCAGGCAGGCGTCGATGGTGTAGTGGCCGGAGTTGTGCGGACGCGGGGCAATCTCGTTGACGATCAGGCTGTCGTCGTCCAGCACGAAGAATTCCACCGCCAGCACGCCGACGTAGTCGAGCGCCTCGGCCAACTGCAGCGCCATCTCTTGCGCGCGGGCGGCCAGCGCCGCGTCGATCTGCGCCGGCACGATGCTGACGTCCAGTATCCCGCCTTCGTGGCGGTTTTCCGCCACCGGGAAGCAGGCGGCCTGCGCCGCACTGGTGCGGGTGACGATGGCCGACACTTCCAGCTTCAGGGGCAACATCTTTTCCAGCACGCAGGCCTGTCCGCCCAGATTGGCGTAGGCGGCGCGCGCCTCGGCGGCGGTCGTCACGCGCACCTGGCCCTTGCCGTCGTAGCCCAGCCGGGCGGTCTTGAGAATGCCCGGCAGCCAGGCGTTCAGGTCGGTCTGGATGTCCTCGACCGATTCGACCGCCAGGTACGGCGCGGTGGCGAGGCCGGCGCGGTTGATCCAGCCCTTCTCGGCGATGCGGTCCTGCGCGATGGCGACGCAGTCGCCCGAGGGGCTGACGCGGGTGCGCTCGGCCAGCCAGCGCATCGAGTCGGCGTTGACGTTCTCGAATTCGGTGGTGACGGCGGCGCAGGTGTCGGCCAGCTGCTGCAACGCGGCGCGGTCGTCAAAGGCCGCGCACAGGTGCACGTCGGCGAAGGCGGCAGCCGGCGCCCGGCTGTCCGGGTCGAGCACGGTGACGCGGTAGCCCATGGTCTTGGCGGCCACGGCGAACATGCGGCCGAGCTGGCCGCCGCCGAGGATGCCGAGCATGGCCGGCGGCAGAATGGCGGCCATTACTGCACCTCCGGCAGTTCCATGCCGAGCACGGTCTGCTTTTGCGTCTCGCGGAAGGCCTTGAGCCGGGCGTCGAGGTCGGCGTCGTGGTTGGCCAGCATCGCCACCGCGAACAGGGCGGCATTGGCCGCACCCGCCTCGCCGATCGCGAAGGTCGCCACCGGAATGCCCTTGGGCATCTGCACGATGGACAGGAGCGAATCCTCGCCGCGCAGGTATTTGCTCGGCACCGGCACGCCCAGCACCGGCACGGTGGTCTTGGCGGCCAGCATGCCGGGCAGGTGGGCCGCGCCGCCGGCGCCGGCAATGATGGCGACCAGGCCGCGCTGCTGCGCGGTTTCGGCGTAGCTGAACAGCAAGTCCGGGGTACGGTGGGCCGACACGACGCGGGTCTCGAACTCCACGCCATAGTCCTTCAGCACGCGCGCCGCGTGTTCCATTACGGGCCAGTCGCTGTTGCTGCCCATCACAATGCCGATTTTCATGCCGGTCGCCCTGCCAGAATGCGGAAAAAACGCGATTTTACCCCATATTGGCGAGCGCGCCTGCCACGCCGGACGAACAGCGGCCCGCGCCCGCTGTCTGGTATCGTTGCCGTCTTTTCCGCCCCGTCCCGACCGCCGAGAACCGCCCATGAAAATCCTGCTCGCCCCCGATTCGTTCAAGGAATGCCTGAGCGCCGCCGAGGTTGCAGCCGCCATGGCGCGCGGCGTGCGCCGGGTGCTGCCCGCCGCCGAGCTGGTCGAGCTGCCGCTGGGTGACGGCGGCGAAGGCACGGCCGCCGCGCTGTGCAGCGCCACCGGCGGGCACTGGCGGACTTGCCGGGTACGCGGCCCGCTGGGCGACCCGGTCGAGGCGCGACTGGCCTTGCTGGGCGACGGCCATACCGCGGTGGTGGAAATGGCCGAGGCCGCCGGGCTGCACCTGCTGCCGCCGGCCGCACGCGATCCGGCCCGCGCCAGCACCTACGGCGTGGGCGAGCTGATCCGTGCGGCGCTGGATGCCGGCGCAACCCGACTGATCCTGGCCCTGGGCGGCAGCGCCACCAACGACGGCGGCGCAGGCATGGCGCAGGCGCTGGGCGCGCGCCTGCTGGACGCGAGCGGTGCCGAACTGCCGCCGGGCGGGGCAGCGCTGCAACGCCTGCACCGCATCGACCTGTCCGGCCTCGATCCGCGGCTGGCCATGCTGCGAGTGGACGCCGCCTGCGACGTGGTCAATCCGCTGACCGGCCCGACCGGCGCGTCGGCCGTCTTCGGTCCACAAAAGGGCGCGACGCCGGCGCAGGTGACGGAACTCGACGCGGCGCTGGCGCACTACGCAACCATGATCGAACGCGACATCGGGCTGGCGCTCGAACGCACGCCCGGCGCGGGCGCGGCCGGTGGGCTGGGCGGCGGCGCGATGGCCTTTCTGGGCGCGCGGCTGGTGCGCGGGGTGGAGCTGGTGCTGGAAGCGGTCGGCTTCGACCGCCATCTGAAAGGCGCCGCGCTGGTGCTGACCGGCGAAGGCCGCATCGACGGCCAGACCGCCTACGGCAAGCTGCCGAGCGGCGTGGCGCAGGCGGCAGGGGCGCAGGGCGTGCCGGTGGTGGCGCTGGCCGGACAGGTGGGGGAAGGCAGCGAGAATTTGCGCGACTGCGGCATCGCCGCGGTGTTCGCGCTCGCGCCGGGGCCGGTCGCACTGGCGACGGCGATGACGCAGGCGGAGGTCGATCTGGAGCGCGTGGCGGCGCAGGTGGCCGCAGTGTTCGCGGCAGGCCTCACGGCCGGCCCGACCGTCTAGGCCCCGCGGGCAGCACGCCCCGGTCGGCCCGTCGTACGTTGCGGAGCGGTCTGGACGGCCCGGATACGGCAAGCAGGTTTTGCGAGCGACCCCAGGCGCCGGCCCCCGGACTGGCGCCTGGGGGGCACTCGCATAACCTGCTTGCCGTATCCGGGCCGTCCAGACCGCTCCGCAACGTGCGACGGGCCGACTGGGGCGTGCCGCCCGCTGGGCCTAGACGGTCGGGCCGGGCGTGGCCGTGCCGGCCGTGAGGCCTGCCGCGAACACCGCTGCCACCTGTGCCGCCAC
>JASLDQ010000294.1 GCA_030151505.1 Chromobacteriaceae bacterium | reverse complement strand
GCAACGCGATTCACCGCGGCCGCCGCACAGGCGGACCGCGGCACAGCGCGGCCACACCAACGGCTGCGCGATCGAGGAAACCCCATGGTAGGCATCCTGATCATCACGCACGGCGACCTTGGCAGCAGCCTGGCCGACTGTGCCCGTCACATCCTGCAGCGGGAGATCGACAATCTGGCCGTCATGCAAGTGGACAAGAACGACGACCCCGACAAGAAGCTCGCCCAGGCGCGGGCGCTGGTCGGCGGCCTCAACGATGGCGAAGGCGTCTTGGTGCTGACCGACATTTTCGGCGGCACGCCGTCCAATATCGCCAGCCGCCTGATCGAGGCCGACAAGATAGAGGCCATCGCCGGCGTCAACCTGCCGATGCTGGTACGAGCGCTGTGCTATAGCGGCCAGCCGCTCGAAACCGTCATCAGCAAGGCCGTCACCGGCGGGCTTGAAGGAGTCATGTACATCGTCGCAGGGGAAGCGAATGCAGCAAAAGCAGATTGAAATCATCAACAAGCTCGGCCTGCACGCACGCGCATCGAGCAAGTTCACCCAGCTGGCCGGCAAGTTCAAGAGCGACATCTGGATCGCCCGCACCGACCGGCACGACCGCCGCGTCAACGCCAAGAGCATCATGGGCGTGATGATGCTGGCCGCCGCACGCGGCACCACGGTCAACATCGAAGCCAACGGTCCGGACGAAAACGAAGCGCTGGCCGCATTGAGCGTGCTGATCAACAACCGTTTCGACGAGGCGGAGTAAGCGTTCGTGATCCACTCCGCCGTCGCCAGCACCCCGTCTGACCTTTCGCACAGCCCGGAGCCGGAAGGAGACTCGGCATGAGCATCGTTCTGCACGGCATCGGCATCGGCGGCGGCATTGCCATCGGCCGCGCCCATCTGGTGTCGCACAACTCCTTCGACGTGGTGCACTACCAGCTCGAAGCCTCCGAAGTGCCGGCCGAGCTGGCGCGTTTCGACGAAGCCATCCGCGCCACCCGCAAGCAGCTGGAAATGCTGTGGGGCAGCATCCCGGAAAACGCGCCGGCCGAACTGGGCGCTTTCCTGAGCCTGCACATCATGCTGCTCAACGACGCGACCATCTCGCGCGAGCCGCGCCACCTGATCGAATCCCAGCACTGCAACGCCGAATGGGCGCTCAAGCAGCAGGCCGACCTGCTGGTTCAGCAGTTCGACGAGATCGAGGAAAGCTACCTGCGCGAGCGCAAGCACGACGTGATGCAGGTGGTCGAACGGGTCTACAAGAACCTGGCCGGCCTGGACGGCGAGCTGCCCGAGACCGACGACCTGATCGACGACGCGATCCTGATCGCGCACGATCTCAGTCCGGCCGACATGGTCTACTTCAAGGATTCCAACTACGCGGCCTTCATCACCGACGTCGGCGGGGCCACCAGCCACACCGCCATCCTGGCGCGCAGCCTCGACCTGCCGTCGGTCATCGCCACCCACACCGCGCGCCAGCTGATCAGCGAGGACGAACTGGTCATCGTCGACGGGGTGCAGGGCGTCGTGGTGGTGGCCCCGGACGAGACGGTGCTGACCGAATACCGCCGGCGCCAGCGCGCCTGGCGGGTGGCGCGCTCCCGCCTGTCCAGCATCAAGAAGGCCAATGCCCAGACGTCCGACGGCACGCCGATCGAGCTGGTCGCCAACATCGAGCTGCCGCAGGACGTGACCGAGGTGAAGGACGCCGGCGCGGCCGGGGTCGGCCTGTTCCGCAGCGAATTCCTCTTCCTGGGCCGGGACACGCTGCCGACCGAGGACGAGCAGTTCGCCGCCTACAAGGAAGTCGCCGAGGCGCTCAAGGGCCTGCCGGTCACCATCCGCACGCTCGACCTGGGCGCCGACAAGAACCCCAAGTGGTCGCAATACACCACCGCCGACAACCCGGCGCTGGGTCTGTGCGGCATCCGCCTGTGCCTGGCCGAGCCGCAACTGTTCCGCACCCAGCTGCGGGCCATCCTGCGCGCCTCGCACCACGGCAATATCCGCATCCTGTTCCCGATGATCAACTCGGTGGGCGAGCTGCGGCAGGCGCTGACGCAGCTCGAGCTGGCCAAGGCCGAGCTGGCGACCGAGGACGAGCCCTTCGACGACGGCATCAGCGTCGGCGCGATGATCGAGGTCCCGTCCGCGGCGCTGACCGTCAACATGATGGCCAAGCACGTCGACTTCTTCTCGATCGGCACCAACGACCTGATCCAGTACACCCTGGCGATCGACCGTAACGACGACGCGGTCAGCCACCTGTACGACCCGACCCATCCGGCGGTGCTCTACCTGATCTGGCACACGATCAAGACCGCCAACAAGGCCGGGGTGCCGGTATCGATCTGCGGCGAGATGGCCGGCGACGCCCGCCTGACCCGCCTGCTGCTCGGCATGGGCCTGCGCAAGTTTTCGATGCCGCCGGCCAACCTGCTGGCGGTCAAGCAGATCGTGCTCGGCGCCCATCTGGACAAGATCACCCCCATCGTCAGCAAGATCCTGCGCACCAACGACGCGGACAAGATCCACGACCTGCTGACCCAGCTCAACACGCTCGCAGCCTGAGCGGGCAACCTTGCCGCCGCCGATGGCGGGTGCGCCGTCATCTGGCGTCCCCGTCGGCGGCGAGCTCCGCTCACCCTCCACCCCGCTAGCTGCGCAGGGCGTCCCCGCCTGCGGTAGAATTGCCCCCCTTTTTTTCCGAACCGGAGGCTGACCGATGTCCGTGTCTGCCGAACGCTCCAGCTGGACGCTGTACCAGCGCCTCGCGGCCTATCTCAAGCACGACTGGAAGGTCTTTGCCCTGTCGCTGGTGGCGATGACCATTGCCGCCTCGACCGAGCCCCTGTTCGCCAAGCTGATGAAACCGCTGATCGACGGCGGCTTCGTCAAGCGCGACAGCAGCGCGCTGATCTGGACCCCGCTCGCCATCGTCGGCCTGTTCGCCGTGCGCGGCGTGTTCTCCTTCATCAACGAATACTCCACCACCTGGCTCGCCGGCCGGCTGGTGCTGCGCATGCGCGAGGAGATGTTCGACAAGCTGATGAGCCTGCCGGCCAGCTACTACGACAACAACAGCTCCGGTCGGGTCATCTCGCGCATCACCAATGACGTCAATCAAGTCACCGAGGCCGGCTTCAACATCATCACCGTCACGGTCAAAGACGGCGTCACCATCATCGGCCTGCTGGCGCTGCTGTTCTGGACCGACTGGAAACTGACCCTGATCTGTCTGGTGATGGTGCCGGTGGTCGGCACCGGCATTCGCGTGGTCGGCCGCAAGCTGCGCAAACTCTCCCACCAGAACCAGCAGCAGATGGGACAAATGCTGCAGGTGCTGGGCGAATCGGTGGACGGCCAGCGCGTGATCAAGGTCTACGGCGGGCAGGATTTCGAGAAGCAGCGCTTTCTCGGCGCCGCGCAGGGCATCCGCCGCAATGCGGTCAAGCAGGCTTCGGCCAGCGCGCTCAACACCGGCGTCACCCAGTTGATCGTGTCGGTGGCGCTGGCGTTCATCATCTATTTCGCCGGCGTCCGGGCACAGGCCGGACTGTTTAGCGCCGGTGACTTCATGTCCTACCTCGCGGCGATGATCATGCTGTTCACCCCGGTCAAGCGCATCACCGGCGTCAGCCAGTCGCTGCAGCGCGGGCTGGCGGCGGCCGAAAGCGTGTTCGCCCTGCTGGACACCCCGGGCGAGCCGGATGCCGGCACGCGCGAACTGGAGCGCGTGCGCGGCGAGGTGGCGTTCGAACGGGTCAGCTTCCGCTACCCCAGCGGCGAGCGCGACGCGCTGAGTGATCTCAGCCTCGCCATCCGCCCCGGCGAAACCGTCGCGCTGGTCGGCGGCTCCGGCAGCGGCAAGACCACCCTGGCCAACCTGCTGCCGCGCTTCTACGCACCAACCGCCGGCGAAATCCGGCTCGACGGCATTCCGCTGGCGGAACTGAAGCTGGCTAACCTGCGCCGCCACATCGCGCTGGTCAGCCAGGACGTGGTGCTGTTCAACGATACCGTCGCGGCCAACATCGCCTACGGCAACCCGCATGTCAGCCGCGAGCAGATCACCGCCGCCGCCCGCGCCGCCAACGCGCTGGACTTCATCGAGGCGATGCCGGACGGACTCGACACCCTGATCGGCGAGAACGGCCTGCGCCTGTCCGGCGGCCAGCGCCAGCGTCTGGCCATCGCCCGCGCCATCCTCAAGGACGCGCCCATCCTCATCCTCGACGAGGCCACCAGCGCGCTCGACACTCAGTCGGAACGCCAGGTCCAGGCAGCGCTCGACACCTTGATGCAGAACCGCACCACGCTGGTCATCGCCCACCGCCTGTCCACCATCGAGCAGGCCGACCGCATCGTGGTGATGAGCGGCGGACGCATCAGCGAAATCGGCACCCACGCCGAACTGATCGACCGGGATGGGGTGTACGCGCAATTGCACCGGCTGCAGTTCGCCGAGCAGAAATAAGCAAAACGGGGCGGAAATGTATCCGCCCCGTTTTTATCCCCCCCGTTTTGGGAGCAGGCGGCGGCGTTTGTCGCGACGCCATAGCCCGCCGTGGCGGGCCCCCCTTGCTGTGGCGGATTCCTCAATGCCCCTGCCTACGTCTCGCCAGCGGCACGACCTCTGACATGAGCGCTACCGGGCAGCCGGAACCGGCGCCGGATAGCGCGCCAGTTGCTGCCGCGCGGCATCCAGCACCGGCTGGACCGGGATATTCGCCAGATAGCGCTCGTCGGTCTCGGTATTGACGTCGTTGGGTGCGATCAGCGGGCCGTAGGCGCCTGCGTGGATCACAACCGCCTTGTCGCTCCATGGCCGCCAGGCCTCCACATTGGTCGGCCCGAACAGGGCAACACTGGGCACGTCCAGCGCGGCGGCCATGTGCATCGGCACGGAATCCACCCCGATGAACAGCTTGGCCCCGGCGATGGCGGCCGCCAGCGCCGGCAGGGTCAGCTGCCCGGCCAGCGACACGATGTTCGGGTGCAGCGCGAGCTTCTGCAGCGTGTCGACCAGCGCCAGTTCGCGCGGGTCCGGTCCGGCGGTCAGCACGATGCGATGGCCATCGCCGGCCAGGGAGCGAATCACCTCGGCGAAACGGTCGTCCTCCCAGCACTTGAAGAACCAGCGCGCGGTTGGCTGCACCAGGATGTAGTCGCCGTCGACCCCGGCGGCGGCCAGCTTTTGCCGGGCCAGCGACTGGTCAGCCTCGCTAAACGCCATCCGGCAGCGGCCATCCTGTGCGTCGAGCGGCACGCCGAGATCGCGTAAAAACGCCATATTGCGCTCGACCACATGGCCGTGGAGCACCACCGGCAGGCGCAGCGGAAACACTTTCCGCCAGACCGCGTTGTCGCGCTTGTCCAGCGCATAGCTGGCGCGCAGCGCGGCGCCGCTCGCCAGCGCGGCCAGGGCGCCCGGCCACTGGTCGTTCAGGTGCAGCACCCAGTCGTAGCGGCGCTGGCGAACCTGCCGCATCAAGCGCCACAGCCCGCTCAACCGGGCCCAGCCCTTGCCGGCATCCTTGCTGCGCGGCATCGGCCAGATTCGGCTGAGGTCGGGATTGGCGGCGATCATCGGCACGGTTTCGGCATAGACCAGCGCGTCGACCTCGACGCCGGGAAAATGGCGCTTGAGCGCGGCGAAGATCGGCGTGGTGAGCAAGACGTCGCCGTGGTGCATCAGGCGAACAACGAGGATGCGCCGCGGATCCTCGGCAGGGAGTTTGAACATGGTTTGCGACGAGTCGGAGGCATTCTTGGGAGCCGGGATGATACACTGCCGGTCTGTAGAATGACCGGCCCGGCTCGCCTCCCAGATGAACAAATCCGCCCTTGATCCCGCCCGTGCGCCCAGCCTGGGCGTGGCGATGATCACCAAAAACGCCGCCGCCCATCTGCACGATAGCCTGGCGTCGGTGCGTTTTGCCGACCGACTGGTGATCGTCGACTCGGGCAGTCGTGACAACACGCTGGCCATCGCCGCCGAATTCGGCGCACAAATCGTCGTCACGCCGGACTGGCCAGGCTTCGGCGTGCAGAAAAACCGCGCGCTCGAGCGGCTCGACACCGACTGGGTGCTGGCGCTGGATGCCGACGAGGTGCTCAGCCCGGAACTGGCCGCCGCGATCCAAGCCGCCATCCGCCAGCCGGACAGCATGGTATACCGCCTGTCGCGCCTGTCCAACTTCTGTGGCCGCTGGATGCACCATAGCGGCTGGCGTCCCGATCTGATTCCGCGTCTGTTCCGTCGTGGCTGCGCGCGGTACTCGGACGATCTGGTGCATGAACGCCTGCTGTTCAACGGCGCGGCACCGGTGCTGGATGGCGAGCTACTGCACTACTCGTTCGACGATCTGGACAGCGTGGTCGACAAGATGAACCGCTATTCAGCCGCCGGCGCGCAGCAGAAAGCCGGGCGTGGCGGTCACAGTAGCCTTGGTGCCGCGATCGGCAAGGGTCTGTGGAGCTTTGTGCGCACCTATGTGCTGCGGCGCGGCTTTCTCGACGGGCGCGAAGGCTTTATCCTCGCCGTCGCCAACGCCGAAGGCACTTATTACCGCCAGCTGAAACTGATGTACTACCAGCAAGCCACGGACCGCCACGCATGACCATCAGCACCGGCCTGAACCTGATCTTCCACTCCGCCCGTCCCGGCGGCGGCATGGAAC
>JASLDQ010000280.1 GCA_030151505.1 Chromobacteriaceae bacterium | reverse complement strand
CATTACGCTGGCGATCGCCGGCCGTGCGGCCGAGTTCCAGAAATGGTTGGGTCGGCATGAGATGGGCGACGGAGGTGAGCGTCCCCTGCGGTTTTACGCCAACCGCAGTGCCGCGCTGACCGCCTATGTGATGGAGGCGTGCGGCATCGAACCGGAGGCGGAGGGCTCGACACGGGTCTGAGCGGGGCCGGCACAAAAAAAACCGGACAGGATATGTCCGGTTTTTTTGTGGCCGGGCGGCCGACGGGTCAGAAGGTTTCGATCACGTTTTCTTCCGCGCTCAGCACGCTCTTGGCCGGGCCGACCAGCAAGGGATCGGGCGCGCAGGCCACTTTCAGGTTCTTGTCCGGGTAGGGCAGGGTATGGAGGAAGTGGCGCAGGCAGTTGATGCGGGCGCGCTTCTTGTCGTCGGACTTGATGACGGTCCACGGCGCGTCGGCGGTATCGGTATGGAAGAACATCGCCTTCTTGGCGGCGGTGTAGTCGTCCCACTTGTCGAGCGACTTGATGTCGATCGGCGACAGCTTCCAGTGCTTGAGCGGGTCGTCGCGGCGCGAGATGAAGCGGCGCAGCTGCTCCTCGCGGCTGACCGAGAACCAGTACTTGAACAGATGGATGCCGCTGTTGGCCAGCATGCGTTCGACTTCGGGGGTCTGGCGCAGGAATTCCAGATATTCCTGCGGATTGCAGAAGCCCATCACGCGTTCGACCCCGGCGCGGTTGTACCAGCTGCGGTCGAAGAACACCATTTCGCCTCGGGTCGGCAGGTGCTGGATATAGCGCTGGAAGTACCACTGGCCGCGCTCGATCTCGGTCGGCTTTTCCAGGGCGATCACGCGCGCGGCGCGCGGATTGAGGTGTTCCATGAAGCGCTTGATGGTGCCGCCCTTGCCGGCCGCGTCGCGGCCTTCGAACAGCATGACCACTTTTTCGCCACTTTCGCGGATCCAGTTCTGCACTTTCAGCAACTCGATCTGCAGTTCGGCCTTGAGCTTTTCGTATTCCGGCCGGCGCATGCGGGTCTTGTATGGGTAGTCACCCGGCAGCGGCGCGGTGGTGCTGTCTTCCTTGGTGCCGTGGGGCGCCAGCGCGACCTGCATGGCTGCCGGTTCCTGGCTGATGGCGGTGATTTCTTCAATGGCCTGCTGGCGCTTGGGGGTGGGGCGCGCCGGTCTGGCTGCGGGCTTGCCGCCACCGGTTTCGGCAGGTGCGACGGTATCGTCCGGGCTGATGGTGGTATCGGTGCTGAGTTCGTTTGCCGACATTCGTGTCCCCTTGTTCTGGTCAGATAAACCTTGTCTGGAACATGGTATTCCTTTGGATTTATTTCGTCGACATACGCATGACGATTGAGCGGATGGCCGGCTGGACTGCGTTGCATTTCGTTCCTCTTGGCCGACTCGGTTACAATCGCCGTCATTCATTTCAGCGATTCCGGATCAACGAATCTTCATGAGCACCCCAGAAATTTCCACCCCGGTGGTCAGCAACTTCATCCGCAGCGCCATCGACGCCGATCTGGCCGGTGGCAAGCACGCCACCATCGTCACCCGTTTTCCGCCCGAGCCCAACGGCTACCTGCACGTCGGCCACGCCAAGTCGATCTGCCTGAACTTCGGCATTGCCCGCGACTACGCCGGCCTGTGCAACCTGCGCTTTGACGACACCAATCCGGAAAAGGAAAGCACCGAATACGCCGAATCGATCCAGGCCGACGTCAAGTGGCTGGGCTTCGACTGGAACGGTGACATCAAGTGGGCATCGGACTACTTCGGCAAGCTCTACGCCTATGCCGAAGAATTGATCCAGGCCGGCAAGGCCTATGTGTGCGAGCTCAACGCCGAACAGATGCGCGAATACCGCGGTTCGCTGAAAGAGCCGGGCAAGAACAGCCCCTACCGCGACCGCACGGTCGAGGAGAACCTCGACCTGTTCCGCCGGATGAAGGCAGGCGAGTTCCCTGACGGCAGCAAGACCCTGCGCCTGAAGATCGACATGGCCAGCGGCAACGTCAACCTGCGCGATCCGGTCATCTACCGCATCCGCCGCGCCCATCACATCCGCACCGGCGACGCCTGGTGCATTTACCCGATGTACGACTACACCCACGCGATCTCCGATGCGCTGGAAGGCATTACCCATTCGCTGTGCACGCTGGAATTCGAAGACCACCGCCCGCTGTACGACTGGGTGCTGGACAATGTCGCCATCGGTTGCCACCCGCAGCAGATCGAGTTCTCGCGGCTGGAACTGCTCTACGCGGTCACCTCCAAGCGCAAGCTCAACCAGCTCGTCACTGAAGGGCTGGTCAGCGGCTGGGACGACCCGCGCATGCCGACCATCTCGGGCATGCGCCGCCGTGGCTACACCCCGGAAGGGATCAGGCTGTTCGCCCAGCGCATCGGCGTCTCCAAGTCGGAAAACGTGATCGACATGTCGGTGCTGGAAGGCGCAGTGCGCGAGGAACTGGAAAACGGCTCCCCGCGCGTGATGGCGGTGCTCGACCCGATCAAGGTCACGCTGACCAACTACCAGCCGGGCGTAACCGGCAACCGCAGCGCGCCGTTCCACCCGCACCACCCCGAGTTCGGCGAACGCGAAGTCCCGTTGGCGCAAACCATTTACATCGAACGCGACGACTTCGCCGAAGTGCCGCCGCCCAAGTGGCAGCGCCTGACTGCCGGCGGTGAAGTGCGCCTGCGCTACAGCTACGTGATCAAGTGCGACGAAGTGATCAAGGACGCCGACGGCCGCGTAGTGGAGCTCAAGTGCAGCATCGACCCCGACACGCTGGGGCAGAACCCGGTCGGCCGCAAGGTCAAGGGCGTGATCCACTGGGTGTCGGCCGAGCACTGCATCGACGCCGAAGTGCGCCTGTACGACCGCCTGTTCACCGAGCAGCGTCCGGACGCGGTGCGCGGCGAGGACGGCGAATACGTCGACTTCAAGCAGTTCCTCAACCCGGAATCGCTCAAGACCGTCACCGGCCATGTCGAGGCCTGCGTGGCCGACGCCGCGCCGGAAACCCGTTACCAGTTCGAGCGCCTCGGCTATTTCGTGACCGACCGCCGCGAGCACCAGCCGGGCGCCAGGGTGGTGTTCAACCGCAC
The DNA here is from genome assembly GCA_030151505.1 of Chromobacteriaceae bacterium. GTDB lineage: Bacteria > Pseudomonadota > Gammaproteobacteria > Burkholderiales > Aquaspirillaceae > JASLDQ01. The sequence goes on along the minus strand of JASLDQ010000280.1, from coordinate 1,383 downwards.
CGTTGGCCTCAAGGACAACTGGGCAAAATAAGCCCGCAGGGCATCCTGCCATCCGGGTCGGAACGGCGCGCCTTCAAGGGCGCGCCGTTTTTTATGCATGGTTGGTTGAGAAGCGCACTCAGAATTAATACCTATGGAGTCGATCTTAAGGCTTTAGTCATAATCTCCGGCCAAGTGCCGGCAACAGACCGGCCGTATACAGGAGACTCGACAATGCGTAAAACCGCCCCCATTCTGGCCGCCATGCTGGCGCTGGGCGCCTCGGCCGTGCAGGCCGCCGACCCGGCCCCGGCAAAGTCGGTCATCAAATCAGCCCCGTTCGTCATGCCGGACCCGGCCACCATTCCCAATGGCCCGATGGGCGACGCCATCCGTTACGGCGAAAAGGTCGCAACCCAGACGCAGGTCTACGCCAAGGCCTATGTCGGCAACGGGCTCAACTGCACTTCCTGTCACCTGGACGGCGGCAAGAAGCAGGGCGCTGCCACCTGGGTCGGCATCTGGGGCGTGTTCCCGGAATACCGCAGCCGCAATGCCCGGATCAACTCGCTGCAGGACCGCATCAACGACTGCTTCCAGCGTTCGATGAACGGCAAGGCGCTGCCGCTGGACAGCAAGGAAATGCAGGGCATGCTGGCCTATATGTGGTGGCTGTCGAAGGACGTGCCGACCGGCATGGACGTGCAGGGTCGTGGTTTCCGCCGCCTGCAGGCAGTGGCCTCGGTTGATCCGGTACGCGGCAAGACCCTGTATGCGGAAAAGTGCGCGGCCTGCCACCAGGCCAACGGCAGCGGCATGACCCAGCCGGATGGCGGCTACCTGTTCCCGGCCGTATGGGGACCGAAGTCCTTCAACATCGGCGCGGGTCTGGGCCGTCTGAACAATGCGGCGTCCTTCATCAAGCACAATATGCCGCAAGGACAGGAGGGCACGCTGTCCGATCAGGACGCCTACGACATCGCCGAATACGTGATCAAGCAGCCCCGTCCGGATTTTGCCGTCAAGCATCTCGACTGGCCTAAGGGCGACAAGCCCAAGGACGCACGCTACTGAGCGCGCGATCCGGCCATGAAAAACGCCAGCCCCAAGGGCTGGCGTTTTTTGTTGCGCGGAGCGCGGGGAGGCTCAGGTCCGGAAGCGGCTGACGGCGGTTTCCAGCTGCTCGGCCAGCTGACCCAGTTGCACCGTCACGCTCTGGGCGTTCTGCACCGAGGCGGCGTTCTCCTCGGCCATGCTGGCGATGCTTTCCACATTGGTGGCGATGGCGTTGCTGGCGCGGGACTGCTCCTGCAGCGCGATCGAGATGTCGTTGACCATCCGCACGACCTCGGTCGAGCTTTCATGCAGGCCAACCAGGCCGGCGAGGCGGTGGTGCGCCTGCAT
>JASLDQ010000241.1 GCA_030151505.1 Chromobacteriaceae bacterium | reverse complement strand
TCTTCGCCAGTTCGGCGTTGATGTCGATGTAGATTTCCTGCCCCTTCGGCACGTCTTCCTCGGCATAGATCGCCTCGACCGGGCACTCCGGCACGCATAGCGTGCAGTCGATGCACTCGTCCGGGTCGATGACCAGAAAATTCGGCCCTTCGCGAAAGCAGTCCACCGGGCAGACATCGACGCAGTCGGTATATTTGCACCTGATACAGGCTTCGGTAACGACAAAGGCCATGATGAACATCCTTGTGAGAGGCCGTGTCCGGAGTGTAGACCACGTTCCGGTGCTTGTTTCCGGCTTCCAGCACAGATTTTTCGCATGAACAATTCCGTACTCTCTCCGGCCTATCGAGGCCGCTTCGCCCCCAGCCCGACCGGACTGCTGCATGCCGGTTCGCTGTTGACGGCGGTCGGCAGTTATCTGGACGCCCGCAGTTGCGGAGGCGAATGGTTGCTGCGGATCGAGGATCTCGACCCGCCGCGCGAAATACCGGGCGCCGCCGACGCCATCCTGCGCACACTGGAGGCCTTCGGCTTCGAGTGGGATGGCGACGTGGTGTGGCAGAGCCGGCGGCATCGCCTGTATCGCGATGCGCTCGCCCGGCTGATTGCCGCCGACCGGGCCTATCCTTGCGGCTGTACCCGCAAGGAAATCGCCGCGGTTGCGCGGCGGGGCATCGATGGCTATGTGTACCCGGGCACGTGCCGTGGCGGGTTGCCGCCGGGCCGGGAGGCGAGGGCATGGCGTCTGCGGGTGCCATCCGGCCAAGTGAGTTTCATCGACCGGGTGGTGGGCGAGCAGCGGCAGGATGTGGCGCGGGAGGTGGGCGACTTTGTATTGCGCCGTGCCGACGGGCTATGGGCCTATCAGCTGGCGGTGCTGGTGGATGACGCGGAGCAGGGCGTCAATGCGGTGGTGCGCGGGGCCGACCTGCTGGACTCCTCCGCGCGCCAGATCGTGCTGCTCGACGCGCTCGGCCTGCCGGTGCCAAGCCATGCGCACCTGCCGCTGGTGGTCAACGCGGCCGGCGAAAAACTGTCCAAGCAAACGCTGGCGCCCGCCATTTCAATCGATGATAGCGTGACCGAACTCAAGACGGCGCTGGCACGCCTGGGGCATCCTCCTCCTGTCGAATGCGGCAGCGTGGCGGAACTCTGGTGCTGGGCGAAGGCAAACTGGAACCTGGCGCGGGTGCCGCACGGCGTGCAGGTGCTGGCCGGCGTCTAGCGCCGGCGCGGCGCGAGCGGCGCTAGACCGATCAGGCAAAGGATCGGTCGGTGCTCGAGAGCTCGCCGGGTCGTGCCGGGTTTCTCCAATTTCAGGTTCAAGCATAAGGAATGCACATGACCACGTTTGGCGTTCACTCCGAGGTCGGCAAGCTGCGCACCGTGATGGTGTGTCGGCCGGGTCTGGCCCACCAGCGTCTGACCCCGGCCAACTGCGACGCCCTGCAGTTCGGTGACGTGATCTGGGTCGAGCGGGCTCAGAAGGACCATGACTATTTCGTTGGACAGATGCGTGTCCGCGGCATCGAAGTGCTGGAAGTGCACGAGTTGCTGGCCAAGGTGCTCGATGACAAGGCCGCGCGGGCGTGGCTGCTGGATCACAAGATCAAGGCCGGGACGGTCGGTATCGGCCGGCTGGCCGATTTGCGGGCCTGGCTGGAGGAAATGCCCTCGATGCGCCTGGCCGAACACCTGATTGGCGGGATTGCCGGGACCGAGCTGCCTTTCGACGGGAAGGAGCTGTTCGGCGGCTACCTCGACCAGACCGGCTTCGTGTTGCCGCCCTTGCCCAACAGCCTGTTCCTGCGCGATTCGAGCAGCTGGATTTATCAGGGGGTGACCCTCAACCCGATGCGGCGGGCGGCCCGCCGGCAGGAAACCCTGCTGCAGCAGGCGATCTACCAGTTCCACCCGTCTTTCGCCGGCAAGGTGAAGGTGTGGTGGGGCGACGGCTACAGCGATTTCGGTCCATCCTCGCTGGAAGGCGGGGACGTGATGCCCATCGGCCACGGCGTGGTGCTGATCGGCATGAGCGAGCGGACCAGTCCGCAGGCAGTGGTGCAGGTCGCGCGCAATCTGCTGGCGCAGGGCGGGGCGACGCGCGTGATCGCCTGCCAGCTGCCGCGCAGCAGCAGCGTGATGCATCTGGATACCGTGCTGGGCTTTCTCGATTACGATTTCGTATCGGTCTTCCCTGCCGGCATCAAAGACATCGCCTGCACCAGCATCTACGCTGCCGACAAGCCGGGCGAGCTACGGTTCGAACGTCATCCTTACCGCGATTTCCTGCAGGTGGTGGCCGAGGCGCTGGGGCTGAAATCCCTGCGCGTGCTCACCATCGGTGGCGATGCCTGCCAGCAGGAACGCGAGCAATGGGACGACGGCACCAATGTGGTGGCGCTGGACCGCAACGTGGTGATGGCTTATGACCGCAACACCCAGACCAACAAAAAGATGCGCGATGCCGGTGTCGAAGTGGTGGAGATTCCCGCCAGCGAACTGAGCCGTGGCAGAGGGGGCGGCCACTGCATGACCTGCCCGGTCACCCGCGATCCGGTCAGCTTCTGAGGGTTCCCCCGGTCTGGCCGCGAGGGCTGGACCGGGGGTATTGATAGCTGCGCCGGCGGTAAAGATTCGGCGAAACCATCCGGTAAGGCTCGCCCACGGCAGGACAAGCCTGCTGCCAGCCGGAACCGCGGTGTCTTTGGATAATGGATATGGGGAATCCGTATTTTTACCTAATAACTGGCGGCTAATCCGGATTTTCAGCTGTATCGAGTTGATTTGGCTTCGAGGCCGACTATGCTTCGGAGTAAATTCACTGGGTTGTTTGTTCATTATGATGCATCCCGAATATATTGCCGGCAGCCTGCCGGCCAATACCGAACTGCATTACGCCACCCGAGGCAGCCACATTGCGCTGCAAAGTTCGCCGCCATTTCTCTCCCTGTTCGATGCAACACTGGACGCTCCGCGCTATCGCTCCATCCTGACCCGCCTGCATCGCTGCTATACCCTGATCGAGCGCGAGTTCGACACCCGTTTCCACACGTTGCTGGCGGATGTCGCCTATATGCCGCGCGTCCCTTTACTGGATGCCGATCTGGAAACCTTCGGCGTCGAATGCACCTTGCACAAAGGGCTGGCACCGAATCCGATTCCCGATCAGACCGCCGCCATCGGCGTGCTGTATGTCATCGAAGGCATGGCCTATGGCTGCCGCCAGGTCGCTTCGGCCCTGATGCGGCATGACTTCGCCCGGCCGGCGAACCGCTTCTTCCGTGCCTACGAAGCCGCCGCCGGTGAGCAGTGGAACCGTGTCTGCCAGCACATCGACCAGCATCTGGCATCCCCCGCCGACATCGTCCGGGCCAGCCGGTTTGCCGAGAAAACCTTTGCGCTGTTCCATCACACCCTGGCCGATCCTGTCGGTGTCTCCGCCGCCTGAGCCTGTTTGTCCGGCCCGGTTCGGGCGCGGCAAATTTTGTCGGGACGCTTGCCAAGCCCCGGACAAACCCTATAATCGCGCGGATCATGCAGGAGAGAGCAGCGCGGGAGGCGCTGCCGCCGAAGGCGCAAGCGCACCCGCAATCGCTCAGGCAAAAGGACTGCATGATTTCTGGGTTGTCGTCGACAACCTGCCAAATCTGGAGAGCGGCGCTCGCAGCGCCCACCGAAGGGGCTAACGGCCGACAGGCCGGAAAATCTCAGGTACCGGGACAGAGGGTGTGTGGCTGAACTGATTCACGCACACCTATATCCGGAGCCTTAATGAGCGCGCCCCAGCAGACCCCCCTCAATGCCTTGCACCGCGAAGCCGGTGCCAAAATGGTCGATTTCGCCGGTTGGGACATGCCCATCCATTACGGCTCGCAACTTAAAGAACACGAGATCGTCCGCACTGATGCCGGCATGTTCGACGTTTCGCACATGACCGTGGTCGACGTCACCGGTGCCGGCAGCCAGGCCTATCTGCAAAAGCTGTTGGCCAACGACGTGGCCAAGCTTGCCGTCGTCGGCAAGGCGCTGTATTCCGGCATGTTGAACGAGGCCGGCGGCGTGATCGACGACCTGATCGTCTACCTGACCGACTGGGGCTTCCGCGTGGTGGTCAACGCCGCCACCCGCGCCAAGGACCTCGCGTGGATGCAAGCGCAGACCGCCGGCTTCGACGTCACCCTGACCGAGCGTCCGGAACTGGCGATGATCGCCATCCAGGGACCCAACGCCATCGCCAAGACCTGTGCGGCCGCCCCGCAACACGCTGGACTCATCAACTCGCTCAAGGTGTTCGTCGGCCTGCCCGCCGGCGACTGGTTCATCGCCCGCACCGGCTACACCGGCGAGGACGGCCTCGAAATCATGCTGCCGGCTACCGAGGCCGGTGCGTTCTGGCAGGCGCTCGTTGCCGCCGGCGTCGCGCCGATCGGTCTCGGCGCGCGCGACACCCTGCGTCTGGAAGCCGGCATGAACCTCTACGGCCACGAAATGGACGACGGCGTCAGCCCGCTCGAAGCCGGCATGGGCTGGACCATCGCGTGGGAGCCGGCCGACCGCAACTTCAACGGCCGTAACGCACTCGAAACCCAAAAGGCCGCCGGCGTGGCGATGAAGCAGGTCGGGCTGGTGCTGGAAGGCCGCGGCGTGTTGCGCGACGGCATGAAGGTCGTCGTTGAAGGCGTGGGCGAAGGCATCACCACCAGCGGCACCTTCTCGCCCACCCTCAAGCATTCGAT